>DATJKD010000147.1:0-2163 GCA_035491795.1 Steroidobacteraceae bacterium
GCGCAGCAGCGCGACGGCCGTGTCGCCGTCGCGGGAGATCGTGGCGCGCATCAGCGCCTCGTGTTCCTTCGAGACGCTTCGCGTCGGGTCTCCCTGCCGCGTCCTCAGCCGCCGGTAGCGCGAGTGCCGTTCGTAGAGCACATGGCAGACGAGCTTGAGCGAGGGCGAGCCGCACGCGTCGTACAGCGCCTCGTGGAACGCCACGTTGCGGGCTTCCCACTCGGGATCGAGGGTGCCGTCGGACACGAACATCTCGCGCTTCGACAGTTCGTGGTAGCGCGCGACGATCTGCGCTTCCCAGTAGTCGTCTCCCTTTTCGACCGCCATGCGGATGGCGATCGCCTCGAGCTCCAGCAGCGTGTTGGCGATGTCGATCATTTCCTCGCGGGACACCGGGGCGACGGCGAAGCCCTTGTGATCTTCGAGCAGGACGAGCCCTTCGGAAACCAGGCGCATCAGCGCCTCGCGCAGCGGGCTCAGTCCGGAACGGTAGCGTTCGCGCATGTCGCGAAACCGCAGCCGGCTGCCCGGCTCGAGCCGGTTGTGAAGGATGTCCGAACGGATCTGCTCGAACAAGTCCGTCGTCAGCGTCCGCGACGCCTTGACCGGCTTTTCCTGCGCCGCGGCGGCCGGTGCGGGCGGAGGCGGCGCGGCGGTGCGGACCGCGGGAGTGTCGCGGTGCCCGGCGACGGCTTTGCCACCGCTCTCCCTGGGTCTCTTTGTTGCGCCTGCCGCACTGGTTTTCATGCGCCGCACCCGCTCCATGTGGTCCTTCCGATTCTCGATAGCTCGCGTCTCCGGACGCGGACGACGGTACGATAACGCGCCGCCGCGTTCCCGTCATCTGGGCCTGATGTTCGGCAATATCACAGATTATCGAAAATAGTGCTAGACTCCCCGCCGGCGACCGCGGAGGGACAGTGACCGAGATCGTGGCTCCCTACAAGAGCCTCCTGCACCAGATGACGCAGAGCACGCCGACGTGCCTCTGGAACGACTCGTGCTCGCTGCAGGAGCTCGCCTACGCCACCGGGCACGGAGCGGTCGGCGCCACTTGCAATCCCGTCATCGTCGTCGAGGTGCTCAAGAAGGAGATGCACCTCTGGCGCGAGCGCATCCTCCAGCTCGTCGCCGCGATGCCGACGGCGACCGAGCACGACATCGCCTGGCGGCTCGTCGAGGAGATGTCGGCGAAGGCCGCCGCACTGCTGCGGCCGGTGTTCGACACTCAGCGCGGAGCGAACGGCCGGCTGTCGGTCCAGACCGATCCCCGGTTTTACCGCGATGCGAAAGCCATCGTCCGCCAGGCCGTGCACTTCGCCGGCATCGCACCGAACATCATCGTCAAGATCCCGGTGACCGCCGCCGGCGTCGACGCGATCGAGAAAGTGACCTACCGCGGCATCAGTATCAACGCCACGGTCTGCTTCTCGCTGCCGCAATGCGTGGCGGTGGCCGAGGCCGTCGAGCGCGGCCTGCAGCGGCGCGAGCGCGAGGGGCTCGACATCCGCGCGATGGGCCCGGTCTGCACCATCATGGTCGGCCGCCTCGATGACTGGCTGAAGGTGGTCGCCGAGAAGCGCGACATCAGCGTCGATCCCGGTGTGCTCGAGTGGGCCGGCGTGGCCGTGTTCAAGAAGACCTACCAGCTGTTCCAGGAGCGCGGCTACCGCATCCGGCTCCTGTCGGCGGCCTTCCGCAACCACATGCACTGGAGCGAGTTCATCGGCGGCAACGTCGTGATCTCGCCGCCGCACAAGTGGCAGGTCCGCTTCAATGCCAGCGACGTCGCGGTCGAGCCGCGGATCGCGACGCCGGTCGCACCCGCCATCATCTCGGCGCTCGATCGCTTCGAGGACTTCCGGCGCGCTTACAACGAGGACGGCCTCTCCCTCGAGGAGTTCGACCAGTTCCCGCCCACGCGGCGAACGCTGCGTCAGTTCATCAGCGCCTGCCATGATCTCGAAGCGCAGATCCGCGACCTGATGCTGCCCGATCCATGATAGCTGTCAGCCATCAGCGAGCATGATCAGTAATACGAAGCCGATTGACCGGCGCGAGTTCCTGGCTGCCGCCTCGGGTCTGGCCTTTGCCGCGAACATGCAGAATCGACCTGTCCGCCGTAGCCTTGGCGAAGGTGGATCCTACGAGCTCGAACCGGTG
>DATJKD010000148.1:0-10006 GCA_035491795.1 Steroidobacteraceae bacterium
GAGCCGCGCCGGTGCAAACATGGTGGGCGGCACGGACGGCTCGCAGGTGGCTCCCAAGACATATGCTGACGTGATGGGCGGCCGGATGTGGACCAACCGCAATGCGATCGCCGTCAATGGCATCGGCGCGAGGCGGCCGGACTCGTTTGTCAATGGCACTTCGGCGTACGTGCTCGAACAGGGCGTCGAGTCGATCCTCGTGACTGAGTCGCCGCAAAACGGCGGGGATCTCTTTCGCTACCAGATACCCAGTCTGGCAAACCCCGCCCTCGATCGCTGGGAGCTGATTGGACCCGGGCTTCGCAGCTACTCCGACCAGGGAGCAGGCGCCTACGACCCGGTGCGGCGGCTCTATCTGCGCACTGCGAAGATGGGCACGAGCTACGGCATCGTCATGTGGAATGTCGCGACGCCGAGTCTCGCCAACAATCCGATCAAGTTCGTGCCGCCAAACTTCAATGGTCAGTTCGTCCTGTCGAAACTGCATGGCATGGACTTCGACTCTCGGCGGTCGGTGTTCGTGCTGTGGAACGGCGATGGCCGGATCTGGCACCTGAAGCCACCGGCGTCCGGATCGGGCTTCACGGCCACGGGCTGGACCGTCGTGCCCGCGCCAGTATCCGGTGCGAGCGCCCCGGCACTGATAGGGACGACCGGTGTCTTGGGCAAATGGAAATATCTGCGCAGCCACGACGTGATGCTGGGACTCGGGAACGGTTTCGAGGGTCAGGTCTGGGTGTACAAACCCGTCGGCTGGCAGCCGCCCTGAATCGTCGCAGGCACCCCCGCCGGGCGTCTCAGTCAGGCGAATGGAATCCGGCCGCGGGACGGTTCCAGCTACCTCGCGCAAAATAGGGCCGCGCCGGCGCAGAATCCGCGGTGACACGGGCCACGATCGCTGCGTCCTCGGCCGAGAGCTCGGTCTGCCAGCGCCATGCACTCGCGAGCGGGTCCTTGAACACGCTGTAATAGTCGTCCCGGCTCCGCGTAGTGCTGCTGCGCAGGAACTGCGCCGTCTGCTCGCTCCATGCGAGCCCGCAGAACTCAAACAGCGTGCGCGTCACGGGCTCCGGCGCCGCGCAGAGCTCTTCGTAATACAGCACGCGGTTGCGAGGGTCGCCGGCGGTGTCTTCTGCGGCGAACTCGTTGAAGATCACCCAGCGCCAGGCGAGTCGCTCGACGGCCGGCATGTCGCGGAATCGATCGAGCGTCAGGCCGCGCCGCTGCGCCGGAGGCGTCCGCGACAGCATCTCGTAGATCGGGAAATCCGCGGCAGCCGCGTTGTGGTCGAAGCGCGCGGCGGCCTCCCCGCGCAGCACCGAGGCGACGTAGCCGCAGGGGTGACGGACGATGTGCACCGAGCGCGCATCGGGCAGGCTGTCGAGCATCAGGCCCAGGCGACCCAAGGATTCGATCGACTTCCACGCCAGTCGATAGTCCTTGCCGTGTCCGGGCTGCGGCGGCACGGGCGGATCGCTGCCGAGACCCGCGCGCGCGAGACTTTTGTGCAGCAACGATGCGACCGCATAGCGGCGCACGGCCAAGCGCGTCGCATACGACTTCGGAAACAGGGGCCGCTTCCCGCAGACGCGGTCTGCACGCATCGCCGGCAGCGAATCCACGAACGCGCGCAAGCGGGTCTCGTATGTCGGCGTGGTGACGCGGCCCGCGACGATCGGCACGTCGGTCAGGCGCTGCCAGGTGTCGGGCTCATGGCGGTAGAGCACGAGCGGATGGCTGTCGAAGATCTTCCCCAGCCAGGTCGTGCCGGACCGCGGCATCCCGAACAGCAGGATCGGTGCCCGCAGCGTCATGGCTTCAGTGCAGCCAACCGCTGAGATCGCGACCCAGCCGCCGCGAGAGCTCGCGCACGTCATCGGCAAACTCCGCCCGCAGGTACTCGAGATCAGCGGCAGTCGCGACACCGCTGCCGCGTCGTGCGGCGCTGTTGCGCCGCCTGACCCAGGAACCGACGGGCGTGCGCTTCACCGCGTCGATGATCCAGCCGAGACGCGCGCCGAGGATCGCCTTCTGCAGCCCCGGATAGATCACGCGGTTGTAGCGGGTTCCCATGGCCGCGGGCCGAACGCCCTGATGAACACCGATGAACCCGAACAGTTCGTCGAGAAACGCGCCCGGCCGCGCCACGAGATCGTCGTATAGCAGCACCTTGACGCGCTCCGCCGGAAAGTATTCTTCGATCACGTCGAGATGGCCGCAGTACAGACCGCGGTTGATGAGCGCAGGGAACCGCCGGCAGGCCTCCCCGAAGCTCACGCCCTCGTTGCGCTCCTGACGCAATGCGTAAGCGGATATCGCGCGGTCGATCGGATTGCGAAGGATCGCGAACACGCGCACGCCCGGCAGATCGCGTGCGATGTTCGCCAGCGCCTCGCGGTTGTACATGTAGTCCGGGCTGATCTCGCCGCGAGCGACGGCGTCGCCGGCAGCGGCGAACTGGGATGCATACCAGGCGAGACCACGCGAGTAGTGCGCGTAGAAAAAATGCAGCTCCTTCTTCCCGCTCATGTACACGTCGGGATGCTGCGCGAGGCAGTTGTACGCCCAGGTCGTTCCGGCACGCTGCGCGCCGATCCCGATGAAGGTCGGCAGCATCGATTCCCGGGCGGCCGTCACGCGATGAAATCCGCCGTCGCCGCTGCCACCCAGTCCCGCCATACCTGTCGCGAGAAGGTGTGGCTCGCTTCCGGCAGCTTGCGCGTGACGACCCGAGGGGGACCCAGCGCGTGCCGCCATTCATCGGAACGCTCGAGAAGCAGCTCGAACTCGGTGGCCACCATGTCCCTGCCGCTCAGGAGCACGAGGATGCGACCCCTGAAGGCGTTGGCGCCGACGAGCATCCGTCCGAGAAAGGACTCGTCGCCCTGCTCGTACTCCACGTCCGGCTCCGGCACCTGCCAAGCCAGGCGCAGGTTCGAGACAAAGCCGACCGCAGCCTTCAGCGCCGCGGACGGGTCCCCCGCCATCCGCCTCCAGAATCCAGGGCTGCGGAGCTTGCGGCCGTAGTAGGCGTCGAGATACGCCTGCGCCTGGCCCGCGCTGGTGCTCACCCAGGGATTCACCAGCACGAGGTGCGACACCCGCGGATCCTGCCGGACATACATCAGCGCGGCCGACGCGCCGTCGCACAATCCCCAGAGACACACGTCACGCACGTTGCGCTCCGCCTGCTGCAGCGCGTCGATTGCGGCGCGGATGTCCGCGGCGGAACGCTCGAACCCCGCAAACTCCCCGTTGCTGTCACCCATGCCCGCGAGGTCGAAGCGCAGCACGGCCGTGCCCCGTGCTGCGAGCGAGCGCGCCAGCAGCACGAACTGGCGGTGACTGCCGATGCGGTACTGCGGACCGCCGACCACGACTACCACGCCACGCGTCAGGTTGCCCTGCGTCTGCGGCCGGTGCAGGATCCCGATAAGACGCTCGCCCTGCGACTCGATACAAAGAGGTTCCTCGAGATTCAAGTTTCCGACCTCGTCAGGCACCCGACGGTCGCATCGATGAGTGCCGGGACCACGGCGATCTCTGGCGTCGCCCAGAAGGGCTCGCCTTCCACAATCGACTCCCGCACCCGCATACCTCGCGCGCGCATCGCAGCGATCGTTCGCTGTGCAGCAACACCGGGCTTGTCGACGCCCGGCCCCGACACCTCGAGCCAGTCCCAGGCCTCCCAGGCGCCTGCACTCGTCAAGGGATCGGTGATGCCTTCCAGCCTGTGAACAAGATCGTTGCTGACCGTGTAGCCCGCGACTTCGACCCGGCTCGCGGATTGAAGCAGCGCGCGTGCATCCGGCGAACCCGCCCGGTCGCTCGACGACATGCCTTCGGCGACCCGCAGGCGCAGGAACTGCGCAATCAGCAGCCGGCCGCTCGTGACCGGTTGCCACAGCACGACGCGCCCGTGATCCACACCCGGTGGCGGCGCGAGATCCTCGAGCAGCAGCGCTCCGCCGCGCACCGCGAGCACGTCGAGGCGCGCGACGCCGCGCGCCGCGAGCCAGGCGGCGCCACGGCGCAGATCGTCGCGCCAGACCGCGAGCGTCGCGTCACCGAAGTCGCCGCCGCTGTCGCCGGTGCCGAAGAGATCGATCAGCAGCACCTCGATCCCTGCGCTTTGCAGCGCGCGCGCAGCGAGCGAGAGCATCCGTCGCGATTTGTTGAGCTCCTCGGCAAATGGAGGCAGTATCAGCACCGCACGTTGTGGACGCCGGGTCGCGGCGAAGTGCAGCGCAAACAGCGAGCCGGCGGTGCCGGCCAGGACGTAGGGATCGGGCCCCGTCAAATGGGTGATCCCGGCTGAGTTCCGCAGGGCCTCAGATTGCGAGCTTCGATTCGACAAAGTCCGCGAGGCTGCCGAAAGTCAAGAAGGTATCTGCCGACACGTCGTCGTCCGCCACGATGATGCCGAACTGTTCCTCGATGGCTGTGAGCACGTGCACGACCGCCATTGAATCGAGCTCCGGGAGATTGCCGAGCAGCGGTGTTGAGCGCTCAAGCGCACCACCGCGGCTGCCGAGCTGCAGACTCCGCGTCAGGATCGCGCGTATGCCGTCTATGGTTTGGTCATTTGCGGCCATATCTCGCGAAATTATAGCGGCGCCAGCCGATATACGAACACGTTTCGCTGCACGCCATTCATCACGACGAACAGGTCCAGCGCCGGCACGTAACGGAATCTGCCAAAAGTCCCGGTGGACAGCTGCGGTCCGGGGTCCACACGATTCTCCGGCGACGGCGCGCGGCGGGTCCATCGCCAGTCGGCGGGGTCGAGCATGTGGACGTCCGTGCCGCCCGACCAAGCGACGAACATGCCCGACGCGGGATGGAAATCGAAACCCGGCCCATATGCGCGCTCGATCTCCGTGTCGCCCGAGGTTACCGACCGCAAATCGGTCGCCGGACCGGGACGATCGAGATCCCATCTGAGCGCCTGTGCCGCGCCGGCTCCGCTGCCAATCAGAACGAGAAAGCGGCGTTTCGGGTCGATGGCCGCCGTGGAATGCACGCGCACGTAGTGACCGCCCCAGCCCTCGCGCCATCGATCGTCGGCAGGCGAGTAGCGCATCAGCGTCGCGCGCTGACTCGTCAGGAAGAAGATGTCGCCGGACAACGGATCGAGCCGCGCATGTGCGCCGATCATGTTGCCGCCGGCCGGCACGTCCGCGCGACGCCCGGTTACCCAGCGTCGCGATCCCGGGTCGAACTCGGATATCCGACGGGTGGAGATGTTCCCGTACGGGTAAAGCGCCGCGCCGCCAAAAGACATCAGGCGTTTCGCCGATGGGACGAACTCGAGGTAGTTATAGGTGTGACGTGATCGGGGGCTGCCGTCGGCGTAGCTGTCGTTGCGTTCGCGATCGGGCTGCGCCGGATCGGACAACCGGTCCCATCGCAGCGTTTCGAGATCGAACGCGTAGACCTCGTTTCCCGCATAGTCCGCGTGCCCGCCACCCCACACGAACAGGCGGTTCGTTGCCGGATCGAGCGCCGCGCTGCTCCACGCGGTGATCTTGTTCACCGAGGCGTCCCTGCCTTCCAACAGCCCGGAAGCGACCAGGCTCGAATCCGGTATTTCGTACCAGTGCCCGGGTGGAATCTCGGGCAATGCCGCACCCCGGGCGTGCACCGCGAGCCCGATGCTGCATAAGAGCAGTTGTTTCAACATATGACCGGGAAAATACCGGCTGGCACGGCAATAGGTCACCCGTCCGGACCGAGGCGACACTGCTGTCGCTGCGGGTTGGAGGGTCACTCTACCCGAGAGGCGCAGACGTCGTTTATAGGCTCTCTCGACGCAGCAACCTTTCGGTGAGCCGGGACGCCAGCCCTCACCGCCACCTGGCCTCCAGGGCGCCTCAGGGCCCTGCAGGGCCGATGTAATTGCTGCAACGGCTCGCCTCATTCTGTCCAATCGCCGGGGTGGCGATCGCCACGTGCGTCTGCCACCTTCGAAGTCCTAATCCGCCCCGCGAGAGCCCGGCTGATACAAGGGCCCGCCCGAAATGTCACCGCCGTGACTGTGACCGAACAAGTATGGTAACTAGACGCGGGCCGATGTTGTTCCCGCGGGTCCGCTGTGACCCAGTCGCGGAACGCGGCATACCAATGCTGGTCTAATGGACGAGCCATGAACGACAAGAGCTGCCCGACGACACCGCTTTCCCTGCAGCGCGCATTTGACGCGAGGGTGCTACGGAGGGTGCTCCGCGCGAGTTACCTCTCACTGGCACTACTCGCAGTTTCGGGTGCGGCGCATGCCCTGTGCGGCGGATCACTCAACGAGAACAACTTCCGCCGCCCTGTCGACGTGAACGATCCAGCCGACAAGGACAAGGTCTACATAGTCGAGAAGTACCATTTCACGCCGGAAGTGGCTGCGCTCATCCGTGGCTCGACGTCGAAGCTGCCGGGCGATATCCATTACACGCTGCGCCACATTCCGAATCATTACGGGGCGCTCGATGCGATGGCTCGTTATCAGCTGAAGAACCCGGTCGAGTCGCCCGAGTATTTCACGGCCGACTGCTACTTCGAGCGGGCGCTGGCGTTTCGGCCCAAGGATGGCCGGCTCTACATGCTTTACGGCATGTATCTCCATCGCGCGAAGAGGCTCGACCAGGCCGTGGCGATGTATGCACACGCGGAAGAGCTAGGTTTCGAAAACCCCGAGCTGTACTACAACCGCGGGCTGCTCGAGTTCCAGCGTGACAATCTCGACGAGGCCGCTGCCTATGCGGCGAAGGCGTACGCCGGCGGTTACCCGCTTCCCGCGCTGCGCGACAAGCTGGTCAAGGCCGGCGTCCAGATCCCGGAATCGTAGGAGCGCGACCGGTGCGGCTGTGCATCGACCTCGCCGCGCTCCGCGGCGCGGGGCGCCAGGGAGCGGTCGGCGCGATTGAACCTGCCCCTGCGTGGAGCGAGGACGGCCGCGTCGCCGCGCTTTGCACCCTTGATCCCGCCGCGCCACGTCCCGACGGTCGCGCCTCAGCCACGCGAATTGCGCAGCGCTGGCTACAGTCCTGGGAGCGCGCGCCGGGGAAGTGGCCCGATCTCGATGGTGTCGCGGCGGCCGGCGTCATAATCGACCTTGACCGTGGTGAGGTTCTCGCGGCCGTCGATCGCATGGGCGTGCATACGCTCTACTGGTCGCAAGACGGGGCGTTGCTCCGGATCGCGAGTAGCGCGGCCGACGTGCTACCCGTCGGCACAGAGCGGCCTGAGGTCGACCCGGCCGCGCTCTACGCCTACGTGTACTTCCATCACGTTCCGAGCCCGCTCTGCATCTATCGCGGCGTCGCCAAGCTGCCGCGCGCGCATTTTCTGCGGGCCAGCGCGGGCGCCGCCACGGTGCAGCGCTATCGGCTCGAGACTTTCGCCGAGCAACTGGACGGCGCGACGGACAGCATCGCCGGCGCGCTGATCGAGACGCTCGACGCCGCCGTGGGTCGCTCGATGCAGGACGAAACCGCGATCGGCGCGTTCCTGAGCGGCGGCCTCGACAGCTCGACGGTTGCGGGGCTCATGGCGCGCCGATTGGGCACGGTCCCTGCCCACAGCTTCTCCATCGGATTCCAGGCCGACGGCTATGACGAGATGGAGTACGCGCGGGTTGCAGCGCGTCATTTCGGGCTCGAAGCGCACGAACACTATCTGACGCCCGATGAGGTGCTCGAGGCGACGCCGCCGCTGCTGCGCGCGACCGACGAGCCATTCGGCAACTCCTCGATTCCCGCCGCCTATCGCTGCGCGATGCTGGCGCGAACGGCGGGCGTCTCCTGCCTGCTTGCGGGCGACGGCGGCGATGAGCTCTTCGCCGGTAACTCGCGCTATGCAAAGCAGCTGCTCTTCGAGAAGTACCAGCGCATTCCGTCAGCGCTCCGCCGTGGGGTGCTCGAACCGGTGGTCGGACCACTTGGGCGCGCACTGCCCGCCTCCGCCGTCGGTAAGTTGGCACGCTACATCGAACAGGCCCGCGTGCCGCTGCCTGACCGCCTGCAGAGCTACAACTATCTGCACCGCCACGCTCCGTCGGAGGTGTTCGTACCGGCCTTTCTCGAGTCGGTGGACAGCGCGCAGCCTCTGCGCCTGTGGCGCGAGGAGTACGGGGCGCCAGAGCGGGGCGACGCAGTCAACCGCATGCTGTTCCTCGACTGGGCGTTCACGCTGCACGACAACGACCTCGTCAAGGTCAACACCGCGTGCCGCGTGGCCGGAATGCAGGTTGCGTATCCGATGCTCGACCACGCGCTCGTCGACCTCGCCTGCACACTGCCCGGGCGGCTGAAGATGCAGGATGGCGAGCTGCGCACCTTTTACAAGAACGCGACGCGCGGCCTTCTCCCGCCCGAGATCATCGCTAAGACGAAGCACGGGTTCGGTCTGCCGTTCGGCGTGTGGACACGTACGCATCCCGGACTGCGCCGCATGTCGGAGACCGCGCTCGATTCCCTCGCCGCGCGCGGCGTATTCCGACGCAGCTTCCTCGAGGAAACACTGCGGCTGCACCGCGAGGGTCACGCCGCCTACTACGGCGAGCTGGTCTGGGTGCTGACGGCGCTCGAGCTCTGGCTCGACGCACGAGGCGGGATGGCCGCGCCCTGACCCCGCGCGCGGATCAGGCGGCTCCGGACACGCGCACCGACGGCTCCGATGCCGGCTGCCACTGCGGCTCGGTATAGGCTCGCCAGAGCGCGTAGCCGAATCGCCCCGCGCTGCGATGCAGCGGTGTCAGCCGCGGTGCCTGGAGGGGATCGGAGTCGCGCGTCACGATGCCGCGATGCGTCACCAGCGCTCCGTCGAGCCCGAGGCGCCGGAGCAAGGCGACCTCGCGATCCCCGTAATCGAGTCCGCGACGACCGTTTGGATACGCGAACAGCGTCGGGCGACGACCGGTGATCGATGCGAGATCGTCCAACCCGCCCACGATCTCCTCCTCGGCGCGCTCCGCGCTGAGACTGCTGAGGATTGGATGGCTGCGGGTGTGGCCACCGACGTCCATCCCTGCGTCGATCAGTGATCGCACTTCCTCGCGACGCATCATCAGGCCGACGGGCAACGACTGCGTGGCAAGGCTCTGCAACGCGTCGGCTGCCGCCTGGCGTTCGGCCTGCGGCAGGTGCTTGATCGCACTCAGCAGCGCGAGCACGAGCGTCCGCCGGTCAAGGCTGTGGGGCACCTGGATGGTCTCCAGGCCCGCGTGCGGGAAACGATGATCGCCCGGAGCCAGGCGGCGCACCGCCTCAATCACCGTGTCGTTCCACATCCGCCCGCCGTCGAGAAACGACGTGGCGATGAAGAATGTCGCCGGTACGCGCGCTTCGCGCAGGATCGGCAGTGCGATACGAGCGTTGTCGGCGTAGCCGTCGTCGAAGGTGACCGCGACCGACCTAGTGGGCAGACGGCCGTCGCGCAGCTGTCGCAAGCCCTCGGCCAATCCGCAGGGACGAAAATACCGCGCCAGTACGCGCATCTGCCGCCGGAACTCCTCGGCAGTCGCCACTCGCGGCCGCAGCGGGTCGGCATCGGCGCCGACGCGGTGGTAGATGAGAACCGCAAGGCCGCGTGGCACCGTCAGACGCCTGCGCGGGCCGGACTCGCCTCCGGCAATGCGTCGCGCGCGGGCTGTTGCACCCCGCGCAGTTCCTTTGCAACCACGCCGTGCGTTGCGACCACCAGCGCGAGCAGCGAGTACGGCAGGTCGAAATATGCGAGCCCGAGAAACCGTCCGCCGACCGCGTAGCCCACGAGACTCACCTGCAGCATTCCCGCGAGCAGCGAGGCCCAGCGCAGATCCTCGTGACCGCGCGCCATGCGGATCGTACGGCCCGCGAGCAGCAGCGTGAGGAGGCCCATGGTGACAAAGAGCACCAGGCCGACATAGCCCTGTTCGCCCAGCACCTCGAAGAAGATGCTGTGCGCGTCGTGGAACCTGGTAGGGATCGGCGCGTAGATCTGGAACAGTTCGGGTGTAAAGGTCTGAAGACCACCG
>DATJKD010000149.1:0-25519 GCA_035491795.1 Steroidobacteraceae bacterium
AGCCGATCCATGTGCTGTTCGCCAATGCGGGCGTCATGGCCTGTCCGCAGGGCCGCACGCGCGAGGGCTTCGAGACGCAGATCGGCACGAACCACCTCGGTCACTTCGTGTTCGTGGGGAAGCTCGCGCCGCTGGTGATACAGAGCGCACCCGGGCGCATCGTCGTCACCTCCTCCGCCGGTCACCGCATCTCGGACGTTGACCTCGAGGACCCGAACTTCGAGCGCACGCCCTACGACCCGTGGGTGGCCTACGGCCGCTCGAAGACGGCGAACGCGTTGTTCGCGGTCGAGCTCGACCGGCGACTGAAGTCCCATGGCGTGCGTGCCTGCGCGCTGCATCCGGGCGGCATCCAGACGGAGCTCGGCCGGCACATGACGCCGGAGTCGACTGAAGCGTTGATGAAGATCATCGCGGTGCCTGGTGGCGCCGAGCGGTTTCCCTATAAGACAATCCCGCAGGGCGCGGCGACGCAGGTGTGGGCCGGTATCGTCGCGGACGCCGATGAGGTCGGCGGGCAGTTCTGTGAGGACTGCGGCGTGGCGCCGCGCAACGACAATGCGGGCCCGTTCAGCGGCGTGCGCTCCTACGCGCTCGATCCGGCGCGGGCCCGTGCGCTCTGGACCTGCAGCGAGGAGTGGACCAGGACGCGATTCGCGCTCCAACCAGGATCTCACGCATGAGCCACGCATTGATCAGTCCCGCGAGAGCGATGGTGTTTGTGCTCGCACTGGCCGCCGCGGCGGGGTGTGCGAAGAAGGACGCCGACGAGTCGGCCGCGCCGCAGGCGGCAGCCGCCGCCGCGCCCGCCGAGCTCGCCTTCAAGAACGGCGCGATCTACACGGTCGACGGCCCGCGCCGCTGGGCGGATGCGGTCGCGATCCGCGGCGGCCACATCGTCTTCGTCGGCACCGATCTCGATCTCGAGAAGCACATCGGCCCCGACACGCGCGTCGTCGATCTCAAGGGCCGCATGCTGCTGCCGGGCTTCCAGGATGCGCACGTTCACCCGATCAGCGCCGGGACCGAGGCCGTGAGCTGCGATCTCAACGGGCTCGAGACTGCCGAGCAGTACGTGGCGAAGATCAAGGAATACGCCGATGCGCACCCGGAGGCCGAGTGGATCACCGGCGGCGGCTGGCTGATGTCCGCTTTCGGTCCCGGCGCCCGCGCGCGTCGTGAGCTCATTGATGCGGTCGTGCCGGATCGCCCGGTGGTGCTCTCGAGCACCGACGGCCACACGACCTGGGTCAACAGCAAGGCGCTCGAGATCGCAGGCATCACGAAGGACACGCCGGACCCGCCGGACGGCCGCATCGACCGCGACCCAAGGACCGGTGAGGCGGTCGGCAGCCTGCAGGAAGGCGCGGGCAGTCTCGTGCGCGACAAGGTGCCGCCGAGCACGCCCGAGCAGCTGCAGGCGGGGCTGCGCTACGCGATCAAGTACCTGAACGCGCTCGGCATCACCGGCATCCAGGATGCCTCGGTCGACGAGCCAGATCTCAAGACCTACCAAACGCTCGACCAGGCGGGCGAACTCACGCTGCACGTGGTGGGCTCGATCTGGTGGGAACGCGACCAGGGGCTCGAGCAGATCGACACGATCAAGCGCTTGAGCACGACCTACACCAAGGGCCAGGTCGACGCGCGCACCGTCAAGATCATGCAGGACGGCGTGATCGAGAACTACACGGCGGTCGTGCTCGAGCCCTACAAGCTGCCGGGCAAAGCGCCGAGCTACGGGATCCCGATGGTTGACCCGGAGAAGCTCAAGACCGTTGTCACGACGCTCGACGCCGACGGCTTTCAGGTGCACTTCCACGCGATCGGCGACGGCGCGATCCGCCAGGCGCTCGATGCGGTCGAGGCCGCCCGGATCGCCAACGGCGATCGCGGCCATCGCCACCACATCTCGCACCTCGAGGTGATCCAGCCGGTCGACGTGCCGCGGTTCCGAACGCTCGGCGTCGTCGCCAACTTCCAGCCGCTCTGGGCCTACGCAGACCCCTACATCACGGATCTCACGTTGCCTTTCATGGGCAAGGAACGCGCGCAGTGGATCTACCCGATCGAGAGCCTCGTCCGCAGCGGTGCGGTGGTCGCCTTCGGCAGCGATTGGTCGGTGTCCTCGCCGAACCCGCTCGAGCAGATCGAGGTCGCGATCACGCGCATGGGCGCGGCAGGTGAGACCACGACGCCCTTCCTGCCGGCCGAGCGCATCACGCTGCCTGAGGCGCTCGCCGCCTTCACGATCAACGCGGCCTACGTCAATCGCGACGAGCTGGATACTGGCTCGATCGAGGTCGGCAAGCTCGCGGATCTGGCGGTCCTCGACCGCAACCTGTTCGACATCGCGCCGACCGAGATCTCCGACGCGAAGGTGCTGCTCACGCTGTTCGAAGGCAAGGTCGTGCACGGAGATCTAAGCAGCCTTTGAGGACGCTACCACTTGTTCCGCAGCTCGCGCAGCGCGAGGAACACGTCCTCGGGCGTGGGGCTGGCGGGCAGGTCGGGCAGTTTCGCGCGCAGCAGGCGGATGACTTCGGCATTCTGCAGCCGAAAGAAGACGTTGATCTCCTTCTCGAGCCCGAGCGTCGTCACGATCGGACGCGCCGGGTCCATATCGGCCGCTTCCCTGCTCAGGTCGCCCGCACGGGTGTTGGTCGGCTCCCGGTCGAGCGTAAATGCGAGGTTGCGTGCGAGGTAATCGTGGCCCGGGTAGATCCGCGTCGCGTCAGGCAGCCGCGCGAGCTGGCCGACGAAGGTTTGATAAAGCTGCCGCGGATGGCCACCATTGTGGCAGTTGCCCGCGCCGGCGTTGAAGAGCGTGTCGCCCGAGAAGAGTGCCGGCTGGTCGCCACGCGACAGCAGGCAGATGTGCGCCATCGTGTGGCCCGGCGTGTCGAGGCATTCGAGCTCGATGGTGCGTCCCACGGCGATCACGTCGCCCGCCTCGAGCCCGCGTGTCATCTCGGGGATTCGCGACGCCGCGTTTGCGTGCGCGACCACCTGCGCCCCGGTCGCGGCGACCATCGCCGCGTTGCCGCCGGTGTGGTCCTCATGCTCGTGTGTGTTGAGCACCTGCCGGACGATCCAGCCACGCTCGCGCGCCCGCGCGAGGCACTTGCGGTGGTCGAGCGGATCGACAGCGAGCGCCTCGCCCGTCTCAGCGCACGCGATCAGGTAGTTGAAGTTGCGCCCCGCGTTGGCCGTCCAGATCTGTTCGACGATCACGACGTGGCCCTTCGGATGCTGGCCAGGGCCACCGCGATGCGAGGCGGCGCACTCGGTCGGGCGTACATCCGCTCCATGTAGGCCTCCAGCTGCGGGAACCCGTCGAGCAGCTCCTCCATGTTGGCCCAGTCCAGGGTATAGGCCAGGACGAGGTCTGCGACCGTGACGCGGTCGCCCACGACGAAACGCCGTGCCTGCATGTGCTCCTCGAGCACGGCCGCCATGGCCTTGAATTCCTGGCGTGCGAGGAGCACGTCGCCGGGCAAGCGCTGATGCTCCGGATAGATGAACGTGTGACGAGCAATGCGCCACAGCGGCTGCTCCAGCTCGGTCGCCGTGAAAAGGAGCCAGCGGTTGACCTGGGCTCGCTGCTTGAGGTCGTCAGGGACCAGGCCTCGGTCGGGGTACTTCTCGGCCAGATAGAGTGCGATGGCCACCGACTCGGTGAGGACCAAGTCGCCGTCGACGAGCACGGGAAGCTTGCCCGCCGGATTGATCTCGAGGAATTCGGGGCGGCGGTGCTCCCCGGCGGTCAGATTCACGGTAACCGGCTCGAAGTCGACGCCCAGCTCCTGGAGTGTCCAGCGAGCCCTGATCGATCGAGTCGGCGCGAATTCGTACAGTTTCATCGGTTGCCTCCTTCGCCCGCGGCGTTGACGTTAATAGTCGAACGCGGCGGTCCGAGCTCGACAGGGAGGACAGGATCATTCCGTCGCGGAGAGCCTCACGTCGAGCCAGACGGCGAATGCCAGCACCAGGCCGCGGGCGATGAACTTGATCTCGGGCGAAACCGCCATCAGCGTCATACCGTTGAGCAGACTCGCCATGATCAGGGAGCCGAACAGCACCCCGAGCACGGTACCCCGTCCACCGCGCAAGCTGACGCCACCGATGACGCACGCCGCGATGGCATCGAGCTCCATCAGCGAGCCAACCGTGGTCGTCGAGGCCCCGGAATACGCGGTCTGCATGAAGCCCGTCAGCGCCACGACCAGGCCCATGATCGCGAATGCGCCTATGACGCTCGCGCGGATCGGCACACCCGATAATCGCGCCGCCTCCTCGTTGCCACCGATCGCGTACAGGTAGCGGCCGAACGGGGTGTGCATGGTGAGAACATGAATCCCGAGCGCGACTCCCCCGAGAATCAACGCGGCGAGTGGCACGCCCCGGTATTGATTCGTCACGAGGAGGACCAGCAACAGCAGCTGTGCCAGCGCGAAGAGCTTCAGAAACGTCGTCTCGCGGTCGTCAGCCTCGAGACCGTAGCTGCGCCGACGCGCCCGCGCACGCAGGGCTCCGGAGACCATCGCGATGATGACGATCGCGGCGAGTACGTATCCGGCGACCGGCAGCAGGTAATACGTGGTCAGCAGCGAGTAGGTATTGGTACCCCCGCCCTCCACGATCGGCACAGTCTGGTTGCGGATCGTGAGCCAATGCAGTCCCTTGAACACCAGCAGACCGCCGAGCGTGATGATGAAAGCCGGCACGCGCTGCACCACGATGAGCGAGCCCATCGCGGCCCACACCAGCACCGCCCCGATCGCCGCGACCAGCAGCGCGATCGGTGCCGGCACGCCGGACCAGTAGATCATGACGGCCGCGACCGCACCCGTGAGGCCGACGCCACTGCCGGCCGACAGGTCGATCTGACCGGGCAGCAACACCAGCAACATCCCGAGGGCAAGGATCGCCGTAACCGAAAGCTCGATCATCAACAGCGACAGGTTGCGCGGCGACAGGAAGGCTGGCTGCTGCACGGCGACGCCAATCCAGATCGCGGCCAGCGCGATCAGCATCGTCATCTCCCGACTCACAACGCGACCCTGCATCAGGCAGCCTCCCCGATACGCCCCATCGCCGCCGCGAGCAGCTTCTCCTGGGTCGCTTCGCTGCGTGAGAACTCACCACCGACCCGTCCCTCGCACAGCATCACGATGCGGTCGCTCAGGCCGAGGAGCTCGCTCAGCTCGCTCGACACCAGCACGATGCCCTTGCCCTCGTCCGTCAGGCGGTTGACGAGCTCGTACACTTCGAGTTTCGCGCCCACGTCGATACCGCGCGTAGGCTCGTCGAGCAACAGGACACTGGGCTCGGTCATGAGCGACCTGCCAATGACGACCTTCTGCTGGTTGCCGCCGGACAGTGTCCGTACAGGCGAGTCGAGCCGGTGAGTCTTGATGTTGAGGCTCTTCACGAACGTACGCGCACGCGCGATCTCTGCGTCCTGCTGCAGCAGCAGGTGGCGGACCAGGCGCTGCAGACTGGAGAGGGAGAGATTGAACGTCACGCCGTGCTCCATGACGAGCCCGAAACGCTTGCGATCCTCCGTCACCAGTGCGAGCCCGCTCTGCAGTGCGTCCGCCGGAGTCGGTGTCGGCATTGGCGCGCCGTTCAGCAGCACACGCCCCGTCATGCGGTGACCCCACACCCCGAACAGGTGCATCAGCAGCTCCGAGCGCCCTGCGCCCATCAAGCCGCCGATGCCCAGCACTTCGCCGGCACGCACCGCCAGCGAAAGGTCGCGCAGGAATGGCGGGGCGCCCGGCCGCTCCGCCACGCTGAGCGCTTCGATCTCGAGCAGCGGCCGGCCGGGTGTGCTTTTACGGCGCGGGTAGAGATCTTCGATCGTGCGCCCCACCATCAACCGTATGACTTCCGCCGGATTCGTTTGCGCCGCCGACAGGGTACCGATGCTCTCGCCGTCACGCAGCACGGTGATGCGGTCTGCGATGCTGAACACTTCGTCCAGCTTGTGCGAAATGTAGATGCACGCGACGCCGCGGCTGCGCAGGTCCCGCACCAGTGCGAGCAGTCGCTCGATCTCCTGGCTCGCGAGTGCCGCCGTCGGCTCGTCGAGTACCAGCACCTCGGGACTCTTGGCGACGGCACGCGCGATTTCGACGAGCTGTCGGCTGGCTACGCCGAGATCGCCCACGAGCGTCTCGGGGTCCAGCTCCACCCCGCAAGCGCCCAGGATCTCGCGCGCACGCGCGTGCACTTCGTCCCAGTTAATGACACCGAGCCGCCGCGGGAGCCTCCCGAGCAGCAGGTTCTCGGCCACGGACATGTCGGCGAAGAGCGCGAGCTCCTGGTGAATGACGGCGATACCGGCGTGCTCCGCATCGCGAGGCGTCGCAAACCGCGCGGGCTTGCCGTCGACGAAGATCTCGCCCTCGTAGCTGCCGTGCGGGTACACCCCGCCCAGAAGATTGATGAGGGTCGATTTGCCGGCGCCGTTCTCGCCGCACAGGGCGTGGATCTCACCCGGACGCAGGTCGAAGCTCACACCCTTGAGCGCGATGACACCGCCGAAGCGCTTGACGACGCCGTGCGTCGCAAGCAGAGCATCACCGCTCATTGGCCCGCCAGCCTGTCCCTGGCGGGCCGCTGCGCCTCGGGCACTCCGCGATAGACATCGTCGAAGCTGTGCAGACCGTCCTTGATCACCGTGTCCACCATGTTGTCCTTCGTGACGGTGACCACGTCGGAGAGAACCGACGGCACATCGATCGTCCCGTTGTTCGCGGTCTGCGGCGCGACCACGACTTTGCGCTGCGCAATGCGCACCGCAAGCTCGGCGGCGTTGCGCGCCAGCGTCTTGAGCGGCTTGTAGATCGTCATGGCCTGGGTGCCGTTGACGATGCGCTGGCAGGCGACGAGCTCGGCATCCTGACCGGTGACCAGTTTCTTGCCGGCGAGGCCTTCTTCCAGCAGCGCCTGGATGGCGCCACCGGCAGTGCCGTCGTTGCTGGCGAGCACCGCATCGAAGGCGTCTCCGTGCGCGGAAATGGCGGCGTTGACGATGCGCTTGGCGTTTTCCGGTTTCCACTCCTCCACCCAGTCCTCATGCACGACGACAATATCGCCGCGCTCGATATATGGCGCGAGCACGTTGTCCTGGCCCTGCTTGAAGAGCAGCGCATTGTTGTCGGTCTTGGCACCGTAGAGGCGCACGATGCGGCCCTTGCCTGGCGTGGGCAGGTGGTCGACCAGGTACCGTGCCTGCAGCTCACCCACCTTGACGTTATCGAAGCTCACGTAGAGGTCGAGGTCGCTGTCGCGAATGATGCGGTCATAGGCAATGACGGGAATTCCGGCGTCGTGTGCCATGCGGACCGCCTTGGCCATCGCGCGGCCGTCGTGCGGCACAATCACCAGCACGTCGACGCCATTGGTGATCAGCTTCTCGACGTCGCTGATCTGAACCGTGTCGTCACCGTTCGCAGAGAGATCAAGGACGCGCGCGCCGAGCTCCGTGGCCCGCTTCACGAACATCTCACGATCGGCTTGCCAGCGAGCCTCCTTGAGTGTGTCGAGCGACAGGCCAATGAGGAGTTGCTTGTCGTCCGCGGGCTGCGTGGCGCGGTTCCCGCGAGCGAGCGACAGGCCAATGAGGACGCTCAGTACGAGCGACGCCACGACCAGAAGAATCTTTGTGCTCATCCTGCTTGTCCCCATCTATATCCAATCATCGACGCGCTGCGGCATCAAGTCTTTAGGGTCCAACCGAGTGTCCTCACGGCATCGCTCCGGCAGTCAAGGTGAGAGACGCCTGGGCGGGCGCCGGTGCCGGCTCATCATCGGCATCGATGGCAGAGGGATAGAGCGCGAGCAGCCGGCGTAAGACGCCGTTGGTCCAGCCAAAGCCGTCCTGCAGCGGATACTCGCCGCCGCGCGCGGCCGCGTCACCGCTCACGTCGTACTTCTCGACGAGCCGACCGGTGGCGCGGTAGACGGCGACGTTCTCGCGTATCCAGCGCAGCGCGATCTCGCGCGCGAGCGCCGTGTCGCCGCGGATGTTGAGGCCCTCGATCGCAATCCACTGCAGTGGCGCCCAGCCGTTCGGAGCATCCCATTGCTCGCCGGTGCGGGCGGTGGTCGTGGCGAGTCCGTCCGGCTGCAGGAGCCGGTCGCGCACGGCCGCCGCGACCGCGCGGGCCTGCTCGGGTGTCGCGACGCCGAAGAAGAGCGGATAGAGCGTCGCCGCGCTCAGGTGGCCGGTCAGGCCGCGTTCCCGCCAGGCATAGTCGCCGTACATGCCCTGTTTCGCATCCCACAGGTAGCGGTGCATCGCGAGGCGCCGCTCCCAGGCGCGGGCGCCGAGTTGCGCAGCTCGTTCCGGCTGACCGGCCAGGCGATACGCCCGCGCAAGCGTCTGCTCGAGCGTGTAGAGCAGGCTGTTCAGGTCCACCGGCACGATCTCGACGGTCCGGATCGTCTCGAGCGTGCGCCCGTCCGCGAGCCAGCGCGAACTGAAATCCCAGCCGCTCTCGGCGGCCGCGCGCAGATTGCGGTACACCTCCGCGGGTGGACGACTCGACTCACCCGCGGTCTCGACGTCCTCGCGGTAGCTCTCCTCGCGCGGCGTGTCCCGGTCGTCCCAGTAACGATTGAGGAGCGTCCCGTCGTGCAGGCGCACCACGCGCCGGTGCGCGCGGCCCTGCGCAAGTGTGGCCGCGCCCTCCATCCAGAAGTCGTACTCGCGCGCGAGCTGCGGCAGGTATTTACCGTACACGCCGTCGCCCTCGCGCGCGGCGATCAGGTTGACCATTGCCGCGAAGAACGGCGGCTGCGAGCGGCTCAGATAATAAGTGCGATTGCCGTTAGGGATGTGACCGTAACGATCGATCAGGAAGGCGAAGTTCCGCACCATGTCGACGGCGAGGTCGTGGCGTCCGCTCTGCTCGAGTCCGAGCATCGTGAAATAGGAATCCCAGTAGTAGATCTCGCGGAAGCGCCCGCCCGGAACGACGTAGCGGTACGGCAGTGGCAGAAGCGAGGAATGCGGCGCGGGCTCATCGGGCGCTCGTTCGAGCACCGTCCACAGCTCGTCGATGTGCGTCTGGATATCGACGTCGGGCCGCGAACGGTACCCGGTCGGGTGCTCGGCCGGGGCGTCGAAGCGCGCCGTCACGAACGCGCGCAGGTCGAAGCCGGGGTCATCGTGTGCGCGCAGGTATTCCTCGAGGATGGCCTCGGGGCTCGTGCGTGGCACGGCATCGACGAAGGTCTTGCCGTCCTCGTAGACGCGGTCGAGCTGCACGCGTTCGAATAGACCGGGATAGAGCTCGGCCGGGGTCCGCGGTGCGGAGCCGTCGTCACGGGCGGGCGCCGGCGCCGCCGGCAAAAGGATAAGCAGAGCGGCGATGACGGCCGCGGCGCGCGCCCATTGGTAGTGGACGCGCGCCGCGACGGGACACCTAGAAGTCATAGCCCACGCTGAACATCACCGAACGCCCGAAGATCGGCCGTCCGTTGGGCGCTGACGCGGTTCGCGGATCGCTTTCTGTCAGGCCGTCCGAGTCGTTGACGTTGTCGCCGTGCACCTGGAAGTAGAACCCGCCCGGTGTGTCGACGGTTACGCCGACGTCGATCTTCTCGTAGCTTTCCAGCTTATTGGTATTGGCGTTGTCGCCCCAACGGTCGCTGATGAATGTCGCACCGACATAGAAGGTCGTGTCGAAATTGCCGGTCGTCCACGTATACGACGGCGAGAGCCGCGCCTGCCAGTCTGGTTGGCGCAGAACCTCGTTTCCGACGTCAGTCGGGGTCGTCGAGTCGGTGATCTCCGTGTTTTGCAGGGTGGCGATCAGGGACACGAGCAGCTGGCCGAAGCGAAGGGTGCCGTCGATCTCGACCCCGTATGCCTCGGTCTCGAACGCGGTGGGCGGCAGCTCTCCGCCCACGGTCGAGGCGAACGCGTCGTTGGTGTTGTAGAACGCCGTCGCGTAGAGGCTCATCGACTCACCGGCGTACTTCACACCGCCTTCGAGCTGCTTCACCGCGTCGACCGTGTTGCGGTTCTCACGGATGTCGTCGAAGTGCGGCCACAGGAAGCCATCGGAGTAACGCACGAAGAAGCCGAGCTCGTCCGTCAGGTCGAAGTTGACGGCGCCCGTGTAGGCCCACTCGTCGCCCTCGAGATGGGTCGTCTGGTCGACCGTGCCGTCCGCGAAGCCGGGACCGGTGTCGAGCACGTAGTCGAGGGTCAGCTCCTCGTAACGCACGCCCAGATCTAGCCGGAAGCGGTCGGTCATCTGCCAGGAGTCGGCCAGGTAGAACGCCTCCGCGCGTGCGTCGCCGGCAGACTGAAGACCGAACAGGAAGCCGGCATTGCCCCCGGCCGCCGCGATGTCTTCGGGCGTGATCGAGGCGTCGAGTGGCTCGCCGTTCTGGACGTTGTGCACCGGCAGCGGATTGCCGATCGTCCAGAAATCATCCGACGACCAGCTGGACCGGTAGTAGCCGAAAGTGACGTCGTGGCTGTCGAGGAACAGCCTATTGATACTGATGTCGTTGATGAACGCCTCGAGGTCCTTCTGCACGACCCAGTGGCCATAGGTCTGCACGAATTCGCCCGCCCCGAGCACCGTGCCGGTCACCGTGGCAACTGGCTCGCCCGTGACGGCGCTCACCGCGCCGGCCGTGACCGCGCCGCCGGCGGGCACGAACCCGTAGGTGTCGGCGTCGCCGCTCATGTACGTGAACTGGTCGCGGATAGTGAAGCCGTCGCCCACGTCGAACTGGGCACTGCCGCCGCTCACCGTGCCGTCCCACCCTCGCCCGTCGGCAAAGTCGTAGATCTCCGTGTCGCCGGCTGTGTTCTTCTGCAGCTCGCGAAAGCGCGTCGCGTTGCCGAGCTGCGCGAAGTTACCGAGATCGAGGCCGGAGTTGAGCGCCATGGGCAGCACCCATTGACCGTGATCATCGGTCACCCGTGTGAAGAGATTGACCTTGCCGGCATCGAATTCGCGGGTGAGGTTGATCGTGAATTGCTTGCCGTCTTCGGCGTCGAACTGGGCGTCGCGGATGCCGGGTGAGGAGGTGATGTATCCGCCGATCATGTAATAGAAGTCCTCCGCGAGCTCGCCGCTCAGCCGACCGTCCAGCCGCTGCAGGTCGTAGTCCGACGTCGAGTACTTGACGCGTCCTTCGGTCTCTTCGCCGCCTTCCCAGAGGGTGAAATTCACGGTCAGTCCCGGCTCGCCCTTGCCGAAGACCGCGTTGGGGCCGCCGCGCAGGCCCTCGACGCGCGCAACCGTCTCGTCAATGCGGAAAATCGAGCTCTGCTCGAAGAACGACAGCATCTCGGTGCCGTACAGCGGCGAGCCATTGATGGCGAGCGTGACGAAGGGCGCGTCGCCGCCGCCCGGCAGGCCGCGGACGTCGATGTTTGCCCCGGCGATGCCACCCGAGCTTTCGGCCCAGACGCCCGGGATCGACTTGAACAGGTCCGCTGTGCTCTGCGGCGAGATCTGGGCGATGTCTTCGGCAGCGATCGTCGTCACCGCGAAGCTCGCAGCCTGCCGATCGGTGCCGCGGCCGCCGGGCGTGCCGGCGGTCACGATGATCTCCTCGAGTGGCTCCCCCTCCGGAGTCGTGGGCGGCTCCTGGGCCATCGCCGGCACCGACAGCAGCGCTGCCATGCCCAAGGCCCCGTGGCTGCCATGCCTGATCGCTCGCATGCAAGACACTCGTACAGGTTGCCGATTCATAGGTCCCTCCTTCGGCGGCGCTGTGCCTGCACCGCCTGACCGTTGATCCGTCGTCCGCCGCTGCGGACGTCGTACCGGCCCAACCCTGTATCGACCTTGTTGTTGTCCACTTAGTTTACGCTCCATGCGAACGTGGACAAGGCAGCACCAATGCGGATTGTCACGGGCTTCGCGGGCGCAATTCTCGCTGCGGCGTGCGTCGCGACGGACGCGGCGCCGACGGCGCTGCGTTTCTCGGCACCCGAAGGGCGGGTGCTCAACGAGTTCTATCGGCAGGGGCCCGTGGCGGCGCACCTCGTTCTTACCTCGGGGGCCACGCCGCGGCTGGTGGTCGCCTTCCCCGCGGGCAACAGCGGCGCCGCCGTGTGGTTTGACTCGCCCGCAGGCGGGCTCACCTGGGAGTCCGATGTGACGCTCACCGCGGCGCACCGGGACCTGCCGGACGGCGGCGTGTTGCACGGCGTGACAGCCGACCTCGTCGCCTCAGGCGGCCCCCTCACGGTCGTCGAAGCGATCATGAGCAGCGTCCGCGTGATCCGCGACCGGCAGGACACCGGCAAGGCGCCGCCCGAGGTTCGCGCCACGCCGCAGGTGTCGGACCACGGGGTCACCTGGCAGCGCCGCCGCCTCGACGGCGCTGCCGGTTACTCCCTGTCGATCGACGTACTGAGCGGTGCGATCGCCGGTGGCAATGGAGGATCGATCCGGCTTTCGCCCGGTGTCGATGGCCGGTTGCGTCTGCGTGTGACCGCGCTCACGGGTGATGCGCCGCTGACACCGCTCGATGAGGACCAGCTACTGACGACGGCCGCGGCTCCGGACGGGCGGCTGCGGGCGATGCTCGCGTTCCTGAGCTACGAGGAGAAGCTGCTCGCCGGGTCGTGGCGGTTCAACACCTACTTCGGGCGCGACACGTTGATGTCGCTTCGGCTGCTGGCACCGGCGTTGCAGCCGCACGCCTTCGAGGCCGGGCTCGGCGCGGTGCTCGCACGGCTCAACGCCGCGGGGGAAGTCGCTCATGAAGAATCGATCGGCGAGTACGCCATCCTGCAACGCCTGCAGCAAGGCGGCGCGCCGACCGACACGGCGCTCAACGACTACCGGATGATCGATGACGACTTCATGCTCCCGGTCGTCGCCGCTCACTATCTGCTCGATACGCCCACGGGTCGCGCGCGCGCCGCGGCATTTCTCGGCCGTCGCACCGGGTCGGGGGAAACGCACGGCGCGGCGCTGCTGCGCAACCTCCGCTTCATTCTTGCGACAGCGACGCCGTTTGCACGTGACCCGGACTGGCGGCACCTCGTTGCGCTGAAGCCCGGCGAGGTGGCTGGCAACTGGCGCGACAGTGAGCGCGGATTGGGCGGCGGCCGCTATCCGTACGACGTCAACGGAGTCTTCGCACCCGCCGCGCTCACCGCGATCGGGCGACTGTATGCGAGTGGTCTGTTGCAGCCGTATCTCGATCGCGCGTTCGACCCTGCGCTGGCGGAGGCCGAAGCGCTGTCGCAAGTCTGGCTGCGCGAAGCACCACGCCTCTTCGATGTCGCGGTTCCCGCACGCGCTGCGCGCGCCGAGGCGGAGGCCTACGCCCGCCGCATCGGCGTCGTCCCCTCGCCCGCCCTGGCCTCGCTGGGCGCGGATGGGGTTCGTTTCCGCGCCGTCGCGCTCGACGCGCAGGGCCGGCCCGTCCCGATCATGAATTCCGACGAAGGATTTGCGTTGCTGTTTCTGGACGCGGCGCCCACCGAAGTGCAGCGCGCCGCCGCCACACTGACGCGGCCGTTCCCGGCCGGGCTCCTGACGGACGTCGGGCTGCTCGTCGCGAACCCCGCGTACGCGCCGAACGAGCTGGAGCCGCCGTTCGACCGCGACCGCTACCACGGAACCGTGATCTGGTCCTGGCAACAGGCGGTGCTCGCCGCCGGCATCGACCGCCAGCTCGGCCGCAGGGATCTCACCCCGTCCGCGCGCGAGACACTGCGGCAGGCGCGCTCACACTTGCAGGTCGCGATTGCTGCGTCCGACGCGCTGCGCGGCTCGGAGCTCTGGTCGTGGTCGCAGCTCGCCGGCCGCTATCGCGTGGCACCATTCGGCCAGCGCCAGGGGGATGAAACGGAATCCAACGCCGCGCAACTCTGGAGCACGGTGCGGCTGGCGCGGCCGAATGAGTGAGAGACGCCGCTCGCACCGGACGCAACTCGTCCGACGACCTCAGCAGCGGCGCTGGTCAGGTGGCCTGCGGGGTCGACAGCTCCCCAAATGCCTCGTAGTGCTTGACCGTCCGCGGGCGCTCGAGCAGGAAACGATCGTCCTCGGGGTAGTAGCGCGCGAGCTCCGGCGATTCGCCGGCAAAGGCACGAATGGCGTCCCAGGAGGACCACAGGCTCAACGTCACCACTTCCGTGCGCTCCGCGTCGAGGTCGTTCACGGCCATGAGCGCGCCGAGGTTCCCCGGGGTGTTGCGGTAGTCCGCAATTCCGGTCCCTCTGATGTAGGCGACGTAGGCGTCGCGCTCGGTCTTGCGGATCACTCCGCGCCATTCACGCAGTATGGGCATCAAGACCTCCTGACTCAGGCTGCAGCACCGTGGAATGCACGATTTCAAAGTGCTGGACCGTTTCATCGAACCTCTCCAGCACCGCCTCCGCGGCCGGCTCAACCACTGCTCTTTCCGGCGGGGTACCGGAAAATCTCTTGACGGCGTCCATCGACTCCCAGAGCGTCAGCACGACAAGTTCAACGTGCGTCCCCGCATCACGCCGCAAGAGGTACGCGCCGGTGTGACCCGAGATCTCTTCTAGTTCCGGAAGCACCGCTTCACGAAAATGCCGAGCGTACGCGTCTACGTTCTGCGACAGGGCCTGGGCCTTCCAAGCTCGAACGATCATGCGGGAATCCTCGGGCCAGTCATGGTTGTTGATAGCTCGGACGACTCGGTTTTGGACCGGTTCGACACATGATAAGTTCTCTGCTTCGAGGACCGTGCCGTACAGCCACCGGGAGCGAGGAGCGCTATGAAGCATTTCCTGTTGTTCTACGACGTGGGGCCGGACTTTCTCGCACGACGCGCCTCGTTTCGCGACGCCCACCTCGCGAAGGCCTGGGCCGCCCACGATCGGCGTGAGCTGATTCTCGCCGGTGCCCTGGCCGAGCCCGTCGACGGCGCGGCGCTGCTGTTTGCGGGGAATTCGGCGGACATCGCGGCTTCCTTCGCCCGGGATGACCCGTACGTGGTGAATGGTCTGGTGACTCGCTGGCGAGTTCGCGAGTGGACGACGGTTGTCGGCGAGGGTGCCGCAACGCCCATTGGCGCTGAGCACACATGAGCAGGCGGCGACCGGCCCTCGGACTGCCGCCAGTGCGAATGCTGGATGCTCAGGCGGATGCGGTCGCCAGAGTGATTGCGCGTTCGCCTTGTCGCGAGTCGAAATCCAGTGCTCGACCGACGGCGAGCGCGTCTCTGAACTCCGGATCCAGCTTCTGAAATGCGGCGTCGGTCTCGACGCCAAGCGCGTCGAGTAGTTTGGTCCAGAACGCCCGGGCCGCACTCGTGGCCGCGATGTCGAAGATCTCGCCATCGCTGAAGCCAAGCTCCTTGAGACCGCGTACATCGTCGGCCGTCACGGCCGTGGCATCGACAGCGACCGTGCGGGCAAACGCGACCATGGCGGCCTCTTCCGGCGACAGCGAGGCCGGGGTTTCCCCGCGGCTGATCGCCAGCACATCGGCCGCCGGGATGAACCGCGCGAGCACCGTGCCATGCGCGATCGAGCACGCGGTGCTGCGCAAGGCGTGTGCCGCGGCGAACGTCACGAGCTCGAAGCGCCGTTTGTCCATCTCGCGCCGGATGCCATTCTGGAGGTCTGCCCAGAGCTTCATGACATGAGGTCGATGGCAGAACGCCTTCGCATAGTTCGGCACATAGCCGTAGTGACCCTGCTGGCGCTCGTACATCGCGCGCACCTCGGCGTCGATCTCGTGGTCGTCGATTGTGTCGATGAAGGCCATGACAGTCTCCGTACTCAGGTCCGGTACTACGCAGTCTTGCGGGGCTGCAGCCATTTCGGCAACAGCAGATACGGATCGAACTCCTGCTCCGCGTCATGGGCAATGCCGAGCTCAGTGAGTCGTTGCCGGATCGAGCCGTCGCGCCAGCGATCAAACAGATCCGTACAGCCGCCGATGTGCTGACCGCCGATAAAGACCTGAGGGATGGTCGGCGAGCCGGTCCGCTTTGCGAGCACCGCCCGGATCCGGCCACCGAGATCGTCGGCCTGGTACGCGACCGAGTCGAGATCGATGCTGCGATACTCGATGCCGGCTCGCGCAAATAATTTGCGCACCGACCAGCAGAACTCGCACCACTCGAGCGCGAACAGCAGCACGGGCTCGTCGCGCACGAGTGCTGTCACGAGCTCCTCCGCCGAGACGTCCGTCGCTGGCGGAGGCGACACGGGAGCGACGGCCGGGGGCGCAGGCGCATCGAAGCGACAGAGCGGTGTCGAGCGCGATATTTCGAGCTCCTCGCTCGTCATCTCCTCGCCGATGTGCTCGAACAACGGCGTCGACAAATAGCGCTCGCCGGTGTCCGGCAACATGCAGACGATGTTGGTGCCCGGTTTCGAGCGGCGCGCCACCTCGAGCGCGGCCGCCAGCGTCGCACCGCTCGAGGTGCCGACGAAGATGCCTTCCTGCCGTGCCAGCTCCCGGGCCAGGCGCAGCGCCTCGGCGCCGGATACGGGCACGATCTCGTCCACCCATCCGGCGCCGACGGCGTCCTCCGTCAGCCGGGAGATGAAATCCGGGGACCAGCCTTGCATCAGGTGCGGACGAAAACGCGGATGGCTCCCCGAGACGGCGCCGTTCGCGTCGCGCGGCTGGGGGATGCCGCTGCCGAGCACCTGAGCATTGTCGGGCTCGGCGGCGACGATCTTCGTCGACGGGCTCGACTTTCTGAGCGCGCGCGCGACGCCCTTGAGCGTGCCGCCGGTACCGAAGCCGGTGATCCAGTAGTCGAGCGGCTCGTCGGCAAAGTCCGCAAGAATCTCCTGCGCGGTCGTGCGGGTGTGTACGTCCGCGTTGGCTTCATTCTCGAACTGGCGACAAAGGAACCAGCCGTGTCGCTCGGCCAGCTCCACCGCCTTGGCCAGCATGCCGGTGCCTTTCTCGGAGGCCGGCGTCAACACGACCCGGGCACCGAGGAAACGCAGCATCTTGCGCCGCTCGACGCTGAAGCTTTCCGCCATCGTCACGACCAGCGGATAACCCTTCTGGGCACAGACCATCGCGAGGCCAATGCCCGTGTTGCCGCTCGTCGCTTCGATTACAGTCTGACCGGGCTTGAGCGCCCCACTCCGCTCGGCCTGCTCGATCACCGCCCGGGCCATACGGTCCTTGACCGAGCCCATGGGATTGAAGGATTCGACCTTCACGTACACGTTGGCGCCCGCAGGCGCCAGCTTGTTGAGCCTCACCAACGGGGTGTTGCCGATCGTTTCGAGGATATTTGCGTAACGGGCCATGGGACTTTCCGCGGAGCCTGTCGTCGTTGGGGGGCATCCTGCGGTCGAAGCGATGGAGCGGACGTGTGAATGCCCGTGGTTTCCGCCGCTGGCAGCGTGGAATTCGCCGGCGCCGCCGCGTTGGCCGGATGTGACCGGTGGACCTACAATTGGCCGTATGTCCGCGCTGGAACTGCGGTTTCTGGGCGATCTCGAGGTCGTCCGGGACGGCGAACGCATCGAGCTGCCTCCCTCGCGGAAGACGCGTGCCTTGCTTGCCTATCTGGCGCTCAATCGGCGGTCCTTTCGCCGTGAGCACCTTTGCGAGCTGCTCTGGGAGATTCCGGACGACCCGCGCGGCTCCTTGCGCTGGAGCCTCTCGAAGCTGCGGCGACTCGTCGACGACGATGATCGTCCGCGCCTCGTCGCCGACCGGCTCAGCGTCGAACTGGACGCGGCCGATATCGACGTCGATGTTGCGTCGCTGCAGGCTCTGACTGACGAGGCATTCGATCGAGGTCCCGTCACGCGGCTCGAGGAGGCCGCGGTACGGCATTGCGGCGAGCCTTTCGCGGGTCTCGATCTGCCGAATTTTCACGATTTTTCGGCCTGGCTGACCGGGCAGCGCGAGCTGGCGACCCGCGCGCAGCTGCGCCTGCTGCGCGCATTGCTGCGGCGCCTGAACGACGATCCGGAGCGCGCGCTGCCGCATGCGTGCGCACTGGTGCGGATCGCGCCGTACGACGAAACGGCGCGCGCCGGCTTGATCGCCCTGCTTGTCGCGCTCGGACGCCGTGATCAGGCCGTCCAGCAGCACCAGCTCGGCTTGCGGCTGCTCAAGGAGGCCGGCGTGCAATCGACCGGTGAGCTTGCGCGCGCCTTGCGCGCGGTCGCGGCACATCCGCGACGCACGGAAGCCGGGATGCCTGCGGTCGGAAACAAGCCCACGCCCGACCGCGCACCGGCGCCTTCCGGCGAGCCGGCGTCGTCGTCCCGGCGCCCCTTGTTCGGTCGCGACGCTGAAGTCCAGCGTATCGCCGCGGCACTCGACCGCGTCGTGCAGGCGCGCCGCGGCTCCGTGCTGCTCGTGACCGGCGAGCCGGGAATCGGTAAGAGCCATCTGCTCGAGACCGGCATCGCCCTGGCTCGAGCGGCGCAAGCATGGGTGCTCGAGGCCAGCGCCTACGAGTCCGAATCGATCCGGCCGTTTGCGCTCTGGACCGACGCGCTGCGCGAGGTCGATCCCGCTACCGCGTCGACGATCTTCGGTCACGCCGAGCACGGCAACCGTGAGGACCTGTTCGGCAGCTTGAGCGATCTGCTCACCACAAGGCTGCAGACACAGCCGGTCGTGCTCTGTTTCGACGATCTGCACTGGGGTGACGAGTCGAGCGCCACCGCGCTCCATTTCGTGGTTCGCTCGAATGCCGATCGTCCGTTGTTCACCCTGCTCGCGGCGCGCACGGACGAGCTGCGGGACAATGCGGCCGTGGCGCGCGCGCTGCGCGAGCTGCGCCAGGCCCATCTGCTCGAGGAGGTCCGGCTCGGTCCGCTCTCCAGGGAAGCGCTGCGCGAGCTCATCGACTCGCACGCACCCGGCGCACGCGGCGAGCGGCTGAGTGCGGACTGCGGTGGCAACCCGCTGCTCGCGATCGAGCTTGCGCGCGCCGAAGCGGCCGGCGACAGCGGTCAGACGCTCGACGAGCTCGTGCAGGAGCGACTCGCAGGCTTCGAGGGCGACGACGGCGACGTCCTGCGCTGGGCTGCCGTGCTCGCGCCGAGAATCGAAGCCGAAACGCTCGCGCGCGTGACGGGTATCGACTGGAACCGGACCGGGGAAGTGCTCGAAGCCGCGGCCCGGCAGTCCATGCTGCTCCCCTCGGGGCGCGGCCTGCGCTTTTCCCACGACCTGATCGCACGCAGCATCTACGCCGGGATCTCACCCGCGCGACGGCGCACGATGCACCGGCGGGTCGCGGAGCTGCTCGAATGCGACTCAGCGCTCGACGCGGAGCGTGCTGCGGATCTCGCACATCATGCCGCCCAGAGCGGCGATGCGGCGCTCGCGGCGCGCGCGATGGTGTCGGCCGGACAGCTTTGTCTGCGGTTCTTTGCCAACGACGAAGCCTTGAGCCTGGCGCGTAAGGGACTGCACTGGGCGGAACAGCTGCCGTCCGCCGCGCGTGTCCGCCTGACGCTCGAGCTGCGTGAGGTCATGCTGGCCGCTGCACCGCTCGACGACTGGCGGAGCGCCGCGCAGGAGTATGCATCCCTCGCCGAGCAGGCGCTCGACCACGGCGCGCTGGCACACGCCCGGCGCGGCTACTACATGGCGAGCTACGTTCACTGGATGCACGGGCAAACGCGCGGCGCGCGCGAGGAGATCCTGCAATCGGAGCGCGTGACACGCGGTGCGGGCGACGAGGAGCACATCGTCGGCATGGCCGAGGCGGCGCGCTGCCTGGCTATGCTCGAGCGCGACCTGACGCACGCCGATGCGATGCTGATGGAGGCGCAGGCGCTGGCGTCGCGCAAGCACCTGAGTCACCACGCAATTCCCGCGGCCCTTGGCATGCTGCGATTCCACGAAAACAGGCTCGATGAAGCGGCCGAGCTCTTCAAGGAGGCACGCACGCTGGCGCGCTCGTCGGGTGACCGGATCAGCGAGTTCCAGGCGCACGAATACCTGGCGATGATGGAAATCGAGCGTGGCTGCCCCCAGGCGGCCAGGGCGCACTGCGCGGTCTTGATCGACCTCGGCGAAAGATTGCGCGAGGGCAGCGAGCGCCCATTCGCGTACGCGCTCGACGCGCTCTGCGAGTACGCCATCGCCGACGACGCGGGACCGCTGGAATCGGCGCTGGCGCAACTGCGTGCCGCCGACGCCAAACACCGCCTCGCGTTCACGCTGACGCGGGCGGCGCGGCTCGATCTGGAACGGCAGCGACCGGACCTCGCGATCGCGCACGCCAGCGAGGCGCTCAGCTGCGCCGAAGCGCTCGATCGGCCGACCGAGATCGTGCTCGCGCACGTCGTCCTGGCACAGGCGCGGCGGTCAACGAGCGACCTGGCAGGCTATAGAATGCACGTCGCGGCCCTGGCCGGCTTCGAAGAGCTGAACGTGGCGGCCTGGGCGCGTGAACGGGCAGCGCAACTGACGAATCAGGATCGCAGCGAGGCGCGCGCATGACACATCTGATTCTGGAACGCGCATTCGACCCGCCGCGGTCGCTTGCGGACGTCCACGAGGGCATCCGAGGCAGCGGCTGGTGCTTCGACCTCTACCACGTCGCCTGGCAGGGCAGTTTCCTGTCCGCCGACGGACGCACGATGGTGTGCTCGTTCGTCGCGCCGGACGTCGAATCCGCACGCGTTGCGCTGCGCAAGACGGGCGCCGACACGCGGCGCCTGTGGGCCGCCTCGGTGCACGATGCGCCGGCCCCCGGCAATCCCAACGTGATCGTCGAACGCTCGTTCCCGGCGCCGGACACGTTCGAGCGGCTGAAGGCGATCGTTGACACCAAGGCATGGTGTCTGGAGCAGCATCGCGTCAATTGGGCCCGCTCGTTCCTGTCAACCGACGGCCGACGCATGTTGTGTTTCTACGGGGCGCCGGACGCCGAATCCGTGCGCCTCGCGCAGCGCGAAGCCGAGCTGCCCGTCGATACGGTCTGGGGATTCCAACGGATCGGTTTGGACACGATTCCGAGTTCGCCCTGACGCACCGGGACAACGGCCGGCCGCAAAAAGCGCCGGCGCCGGGAAAATTCCACGGCCTTTCTCACGCTGAGTCACACGACCGCGGCCGATCGTTGCGCTCCAGGCCGGTCAGCGACCGGTTCCATTCAACCTGAAGGGGGAGCACCGAAATGTCCGCAACCGCAACCAAAGTCAGGGTCAACAACGGCGTCAATGTCGAGGCGCTGCTGGGCGCCCGCCAGGCGCTGACCGATGTGCCTGAGGCCGCGCAGTTCAAATGGCGTGCCACGTGCCAGTGGGTCAACGGCACCCACAGCCGTTCGACGGTGCAGAGCTTCTTCGGGCTCGGCGCCGAGCAGTCGCACAAGACCGAGTTCAGCTATGAAGCCGATCATCCCGAAGTCTTCGCGGCCGAGGACAAGGGCGCGACTCCGGTCGAGTACGTCCTCGTCGGCCTGGCCTCCTGTCTGACGGCCGGCATCGCCGCGGTCGCCCAGAACCGCTCGATCCAGTTGCGCTCGGTCAAGGCGACGCTCGAGGGTGGCATGGACCTGCAAGGCATCCTCGGCATCGACAGCGACGTCCGCAACGGCTTCGACGGTATCAAGATCGTGTTTGAAATTGACGCCGATGCATCCCGCGAGGACATCGCGGCCCTGGTGGCGCAATCGCAGAAGCGCTCCGCCGTGTTCGACATCGTCACCAATCCGACCAACGTCGCCGTCGAGATTCGATGACGTCCAGTCCATTCGGACGCTCCCCGCTGACCGGCACCGTCGACGTCGTCGTCGTCGGTGCCGGTCATGCAGGGCTCGCGATGAGCCACCGCCTGTCACGGCTCGCAATCGAGCACGTCGTGCTCGAGCGTGGCGAGATCGCAAACTCGTGGCGGCATGAGCGCTGGAACTCGCTGCGTCTTCTGACGCCGAACTGGCAGAGTCGCCTGCCCGACTGCTCGTACGAGGGAGCCGATCCGGACGGCTTCATGACGATGCCCGAAGTCATCGGTTTCATCACGGCTTATGCGAAGCGCATCGCGGCACCGGTCCGGACCGGAGTCACCGTGACGTCGGTGGTGGCAAGCGACGACGGCTATCGCGTGGAGACCAATCGCGGTGCGTGGCGTTGTCGAGCGGTGGTCGTCGCGAGCGGTGCGCATGGGCTGCCGAACCTGCCCGCCTTCGCCGCGGCCGTGCCCGATTCGCTGAACACTCTGACGGCCAGGGACTATCGGCACCCCGGTCAGCTCGACGATCGTGGCGTGCTCGTGGTCGGCGCTTCGGCGACGGGGCTGCAGCTCGCGGACGAAATCGCGCGCTCCGGCCGCCCGGTGACACTTTGCGTCGGCGAGCACATCCGCATGCTTCGCACGTATCGCGGTCTCGACGTTCAGCGCTGGCTCGACGTGCTGGGGATACTGGACGAGCGCTACGACGCCGTCGATGACATCGTGCGTGTGCGCCGCGTACCCTCACCGCAGCTGATCGGCAGCCCCGACCGCGCGACGCTCGACCTCAATGCGCTGACCGAACGCGGTGTCACGCTGGTTGGCCGCCTGGTAGGAATCCATGATGGCGAGGCGCAGTTCTCCGGCTCGCTCCGCAACCATTGCGCGATGGCTGATCTCAAGCTCCGCCGACTGCTCGACTCGATCGACAGCTGGGTGGTGGAGTATGGGACACAGTCCGCCGCACCGCTCGAGGGCGTATGGCCGGCCGAGTCGGCCGAGCAAATTGCGCCAACGCGCCTCGCAGCCCAGCCGCCGCTGACGCTCGATCTGACCGACGGCCGCATCGGCACGATCATCTGGGCGACGGGCTTTCATCCGGATTTCCGCTGGCTGCACCTGCCGGTGTTTGATCGCAAGGGACGCCTGCGCCACGACGGCGGAATCGTCGACGCGCCCGGCCTCTATGTGCTGGGCCTCAACTTCATGCGCAGACGCAAGTCGAGCTTCATCCATGGAGCGGAGGACGACGTCCGCGAGCTCGGCGAACATCTCGCGGCATTCCTGCGCATCGGCGTCGAGCGACCAGCGAGGCGCGCGGCTGGCTGACCGGCCGCGAGGCAACGTGGCTGATTTCTACACAGAGCAGGTGTTCGCGGCGCCCCTGACGACCGTAGCAGAACGGTTGCTGGTCAAAAAGCTCGATTTCTGTGCACGCGGATACAGCGCCCGCTGGCGCGAGGGCCTGGTCGACCGCGAGCGGCAGCGAATGGTGTGCCGCTTTGAGGCAGACGATCTCCGGGCCGCACGCGCCGCTGCGCTCTGCTCGGGACTGGATCCGGACGCGACCTGGTTGTCGCCCGTGCACCGTGCTGCCGCCACCGCATCGGGTAATAGCGAAGCCGCTGTCGGTCTGGTGGACGTGATCGCGGAGTGTCGACAGGATGTGCCGGTCGATGCAGCGAGTCTCATGGCCGAGCAGCACGCCTGCGTGTGGTGCCTAGAGACGTTTCGTGTGCACCCGGGGCCCCTCGTCATGTCGGCCGATGGCCGACGCGTCCTGGCGTTGTTTCGCGCACCTGATGCGGAAGCGGTGCGAATGGCGTATCGACATGCCAGCCTGGCGTTCGATCGCGTGGTGGCGCTGCGGCGCATCGAGCATCCCGCGCCGGGCAGCGGTGGGCCTTGATCTCGCTGGCCAGTTGTCGCAGGGATGCGACCGGCGTGGGAGATGCGTCTCGAAATCGAAGTTGCGCCCGGCGGGTGCTCGCGCCGCCTGATCAAATTCGCGGTGCACACGGGGCCAGGCGTCACCGCGAATGCAAGCGACTGAACATATTGTCCTGGAGTCGGACGAGCGCAGAGTTCCTGCGCTCCGCACGGCGCGCAAGGTCCATTCGCGGCTGCGCGTGCAAAGCAGCGTTCGTCGCCGGGCGAGCGAGCTCGCCCTGATCGACTACTGCTATCTCTCCGTGCGGACGTGGAGATCGCGCAGCCCGGATGCGCAGTATGTTCTCGACCTGCGATTCGTCGATCCTGCGCTGCGTCTCTCCCGGCACGTCGCGTGGCGCTTCCTGGCGGCCAGCGCGGTGCTCGCGGTACTGGCGGTCGCGCTCGCGTGGCGGATCAGCGCGTCATCGACACCTTGGCGGCACGAGTGGCTTCTGCCACTCGGCGGTCTCTTCGGATTGGCTGTCTGCGCGGCGCTCGTCGGCCTGTACCGGACGACGAAGACGCTGGTCCTCTTTAGCGTGAGCGGGCGCGCGCGATTGCTCGAGCTCACCGGCGGCGTCGGCAGTTTCCGGGCCATGCGCAGCTTCAGCCGGACGCTGGCCGCGCATGTGCGAATAGCGAGCGCTCGACGCCGGCGGTCGCGCGCCGAACACCTGCGCGACGAGATGCGCGAGCACCTGCGCCTCAAGGAGGCTGGGGTGCTGTCGGAGAAGGAGTACGAAATGAGCAAGGCGCGCATCCTGGCGAAGCACGCTTGAGATAAGTAAAGCGAAACGTCGCGCGGTCACCACACCGCCTCAGCCTCGTGGACGCTGCTCCGTAACGCATGTGGAATTCGCGACGCTGAGCACGACGACCTTTCCCCGTCGCGCCTAGCATGCGCTCATGCATGTTTCACACTGTGCGTTGGCCCTCGCGACCTGCCTCCTCGTGGTCACGCCAGCGGGCGCAAGCGACGAGTCCCCGGGCGAGCTCGCCCGCTACGTGGCTGCACCCGATGCAAGTTATGCGTGGCGCGAAGTGAAATCGCGACGTGTTGGCTCCGCCGAGGTTACCGAGCTCATCCTGACGTCCCAGACCTGGCGCGAGATCCCGTGGAAGCACCAGCTGATCCTGGTGCGTCCGCCGAACGTGGATGCGTCCTCCAGACAGGTGTTCCTCTTCATCGGCGGCGGCCGCTGGAAGCCCGAGTACGAGAACGGGTTCCAGGGCGCCATCCCGCGCCAAGCGCTGATCTTCGCGCAATTGGCCGAGACGCTGCGGGCCCCGGTCGCCGTGCTCGCGCAGGTGCCGTATCAACCGATGTTCGACCGTCGAGAGGATGCGCTGATCGCTTACACCTTCGATCACTATCTTGAGAGCGGTCAGACGGACTGGCCGCTGTTGTTGCCGATGGTCAAGAGCGCCGTGCGTGCGATGGACACCGTACAGACGTTCACACGCGAGCGCTGGCAGATGCCGGTGGAGTCGTTCACCGTAGCGGGCGCCTCGAAGCGCGGCTGGACCTCGTGGCTGACCGCCGCCGTGGACCCGCGCGTCTCGAGCGTCGCGCCGATCGCGATCGACATGCTCAACCTGCCGGCGCAGATCGCGTTGCAGCGCGAGACCTTCGGCGGACTGTCCGACCAGGTCCAGGACTACGTCGCGATCGACCTGCCCGGGCGCGTTGCTACCGAGCGCGGCCGCAGCCTGATGGCGATGGTCGACCCGTACGCGTACCTGGCCGATCTCACGCCCCCGAAACTGATCCTGCTTGGCACCAACGACCGGTACTGGCCGCTCGATGCGCTCAGGCTCTACTGGGACGGGCTGCCCGAACCCAAGCGCGTGCTCTACGTGCCGAACCAGGGCCACGGCGTGCGCGACCTCTCCCGCCTGATCGGGGGCTTGAGCGCGCTTCA
>DATJKD010000150.1:0-8146 GCA_035491795.1 Steroidobacteraceae bacterium
TCGCCCTTCTGGACCATCTGGCCGGACCGGACGAGGTTGCGCGAGTTGTGGCCGTAGCGAGTCAGGTAGCCGGTCGGGTGGGTGATCTCGACGACGTAGCCATAGCCGGGCTTGTAGCCCGCATAGGACACGACACCGGGGGCGACGGATACGATCCGCGTGCCTGGGCGGCCGGCGAAGTCGACGCCGCGATGGAGGGCCCGATGCCCCGTGAACGGATCAGAGCGGTAGCCATAGTGCGAGGAGATCCACCCGCCGATCAGCGGCAGGCCGCCTGGGATGATGCGTTCCCCGAGCTCCCGCATGGCCATCAGGTTCTCGAGCACCACCAGCTGCCCCTCGCGGTCCTGCAACTGCAGCTCGAGCGCATCTAGCGTCGCTGCGAGCTCCGGAACGGCCGCACTGCCGCCGTCGATTTCGCCGCCCTCGGGGCCACCGGTCGGCGGCGGCGCATCGAAATCGAACTCGCCGCGGTCGAGGTCGGCGAGATCGGTGACGCGACGGCCCAGTGCATCGAGCCGTATCAGGTGCGCGTTCAGCGTACCGACGCGCTTGGCGAGCGCATCGACCTTGCCCTGCACCTGCTGGCGCGCGCCATCGATCGCCATGCGCTGCTCCTGGAGCTCGCGCGCCAGCTGCTCACCCTGCAGGGGTCCGGCGATGAATCGCCCGAGCTGGATTCCAGAGAAGAAAATCGCGGTGACCAGCAGCAGTGTCGCAGCTGCGCCGATCATCAGCGTACGGTTTTCCGTCAGGTCGAACTGGCGGACTCGGCCGGTCCGGGCCGAGACGATTTGAAAATGCATTTAATGCGCTACCAGGCCCGCGGGCCGCCAGAAAATGTACATACGGGCCTCCCTTCCAGGGCAGCGGCGCGTTACTGTTTCGGTCCCGGCAGATCGCCCGGGCAGTTCAGCCGCTCGCACCTTTGTACTTGCAGGTGCTTGTAGCGTGGACCCGCCCGGCCGGGACGCATGAGACTATGACGGATTGACCCTGAATTGGCAATCAAAATGCCGCTTTTATTAGCACCGATTTGACAATGTCGGGGCCACTTAAACCGCTGTCGGAGCTGCTTTCCTCGGGCTTCGTGCGTCTCGCACAACAGGCCGACGAGGCCCGCGATCTCACACAGCGCGTGCGCCGCTGCCTGGGGGAGCCGCTGGGCGAGCACGTCTTGTCCGCGGGCCGCCGGGGCGAGGAGCTTGTCATCCGCGTCGATTCGGCGGCCTGGTCGGCCCAGGTCCGCTATGCAGGGCGACGGCTGATCGAGGTTCTGCAGGACCCCCAGGGAGACACACCGATCCAGCGGGTCCGCGTGCGCGTCGGGAGGCCGTGACGAGCCCTTCAACGGCGCGGCGCAACGCTCAACTCAGTGCTGTGCCAAGCGGTCGGCAAGCCACAGCTTGATCAGAGCTTGGCGCGTTACCCCCAGGCGGCGCGCCTCCCGATCGATGGACTGCACCATCCATATCGGAAAGTCCACGTTGACGCGCTTCGCTTCAGTGCCCGGACGCCGGGCTTTGCCGAGATCGAGTTGATCCCAGATCTTCTCACCGGCGTCGAACTTGCGATCAAAGCTCGCCGCTTTCATCTTCGCTTTCATAGATCGCCACCTCTTCCACTCGTGCCCGCCGCCGGTCTGGGCCGTGAGAGCCTCTATCGATCCCTGTCCGTCGCAGCAACCCGCGCCTATAGACCCCCTCGTCGTAGTGCTGCGTGTCGCCGACCTTCAAACTCTCCGTGCGGCCGGCGGCATTATCTGCGCTTCGCAGCCCGCCGACTCCCGACGTTTCCGCGGAAACGTCCCTGCGGCCTCGGCGCGCTGCACCAGCACGTCGATCGCCTGGCCGTAATCGATCGCCTCGCCGCGCCAGCGCGTGGCGGCCGTCGAGGCATCGATGCCGACGCCTCGTGCGGCATGCGCCGCGACGAGCTGCCGCCAGTCGCCGAGCACACGGTTGTGGCCGGGCGCGACGGAGTCGAATGTCTCCACGCTGTCGGCGACCTTGCGCGAGAAACGCCAGGCGCCGTCGTCGAGCCGCTCGACGCGGATCCCGCCTTCGTGCACCTGCCGATGATGAAAGCGGCAGAGCGAGACGAGATTGGCGAGCTTGGTCTCCCCGCCCTCGGCCCAGTGCCGGATGTGGTGCCCGTCGACGTAGCGCGTCTGCGTGCAGCCCGGGAAGCAACAGCCCTGGTCGCGCGCATCGAGCGCGCGGCGCAAGCGTGGCGGGATGCTGCGGGTCTTGCGGCCGACGTCGAGCGGCGTGCCGTGCTCGTCCTCGACGATGCGCACCACACTCGCATCGCAGGCAAGCCGTCGCGCGGTCTCGGCGGCGATCGCCGGGCCGTCCTCGAGCTCGCAGCGCCCGGCGCTGCGCTCCTCGAGGGTCGTTGCATCGACGTGCACGACGATCTGCTGGCGCTCGCCCCCGCCGAGCGCCGACGGACCATGCGCGAGATAGCTCTCGGCGAGCACCTCGAGCGCATCGGCGCGGCGCTGCGCCCAGTCGGGTTTCGGCGCCGGATACGTTTCCGCGGAAACGTCCGGCAGCGGCAGATGCCCGAGCGCCGCGTCGAGCGCTTTCATCACCCGGCCGCCCGCCTCGGCGGTCAGGCGCGCCGTGATCACTACCGAGCCATCCGCCTGGTAACGCCAGGAAAGGCTGCGGTTGCGATATTGCCGCGCCTCGCGCGCGAGCTCGGCGACGTCGAGCACCTGGCGCCAATGCCGCACCAGCTTCTCGACGTGACTCGCCGTGCCGTGCAGCGCCATGGAAAGCAGCGCGGCTTCCGTCGCCGCGCAGGCGACACGCGTCAGCGCCCGCACCTTGGAGTAGCTGAGCTCGCCGCGCGCCATCGCCGCGCTGATCAGCGGCAGCGATTCGAGCGCGTGCGACACGCGTACCTTTTCGCGTGCGGCGCCGAGGTCGAGTCCGCACTTCCAATTGAGCCAGTGCGCGCAGCTCTTCGTCAGCCCGCAGTTCCACGCCCCGCGACGGTCGAACTCGCCGATCAGCACCAGCCAGCGGTAGGTGCCGGCGTTCAGGTGCCCGGTGAGCTCGGTGATGCGGTTCGTGAGCTCCAAAGTGGAGAGGTCGGCGAGCGGCTCCACGGCGACCTCCGGGAGGTCCGCCGGGCACGGGCGGGCAATCGGGTCGCAGGCGCCTGCCTCAGAGCCAGCTGGCGAAGGGGGGCGGGAAACCGCCTCCGAGCGAGGTTCCGGGGCGGCCTGCGACTCGCGCCGGACGGGGGATGAGGTGCCGTCCATGGTGGTCTCCAGTAGCCTGTGGTTATATACAGTATTATACTCGTAACGCTTTGAATTTCAAATGATATCTATCAGTCTGGATGAGCTGCTAGGGGCTCGGGCCGATGAAAGGCACGACCACACAAGCGCGCGACGACGCGAACCCGCGACGCCGCTACATCGTGTTGCGGTAGGTTTCCTTGAGCCACCAGACCGAGACGAAAGAAATCAGGCAAGCGAGCGCGATGTAGACAGAGATCCCGGTCGTATTGCCGTACCGGGCGAGCAGCGCCGTCGCGATGATCGGCGCGAGCCCGCCCCCGAGGATGCCGCCCAGCTGGTAACCCAGCGAGGCACCCGAGTAGCGCACGCGGGTCTCGAAGATCTCGGCAAAAAAGGCCGCCTGCGGGCCGTACATCGCCCCGACGAGCGACTGCCCCACGCCGATGCCGACCGCGATCCAGAGCAGCGAGCGCGTATCGATCAGCGGAAAGAGCGCGAATCCCCAGAGCGCGAGCGCAGCCGCGGCGAGCATGATCACGCCGCGGCGGCCGAACCGATCGGACAGGATGGCCGACACGATGACGCCCGGAATCATGATCACCGCCCCGATCAGCACTCCCACCAGCATGGTGCCGCGGGGGATCCCGAGACCGGAGGGGCCGCTGCCATAGGCGATCACGAAGGCGACCAGGATGTAGAAGGTCACCTGGGCCGCGACGAAAGAGCCGGCTACGAGCGCAATCGGCTTCGGGTAGACCCGCAGGGCTTCGATCACCGGCGACGGCTGGCGTTCCGCGGCCAGCTCGGCCCGGGCGGCGTCGATCTCGATCCCCGAGCGCCGGGCGCGTTCCGCCGCAGCCTCCGCGTCGCGCCGCTCCTTGAGCGCGTGCAGCTCCCGGAAGGCAGCGGTGTCCTCGAGACGAAGCTGGACATACAGGCCGAGCCCGATCAGCACGACGCTCACCAGGAAGGGAATGCGCCAGCCCCAGGCGAGAAAGGCCTGGTCCGTCATCGAGGTGCTCGCGAGCAGAAAGGCCAGGTTCGCGAGGATCGTGCCGATCGGCGCCCCGGTCTGCGCCAGGCTGCCATAGAAGCCGCGTTGCTCGGCTGGCGCGCCCTCGCACGCGAGCAGCACGGCGCCTGCCCACTGGCCACCGATCGCGAGACCCTGCACGAAGCGCAGCACGATCAGGAGCAGCGGCGCGAGGGCGCCGGCGAGCGCATACGAGGGCAGGCAGCCGATCAGGGTCGTCGCTACGCCCATCATCAGCAGTGCCGTGACGAGCGCGCGCTTGCGACCCAGGCGATCGCCGAAATGGCCAAAGACCACTGCGCCGATTGGACGGGCGATGAACCCGACCGCGAAAGTGCTGAACGACGCAAGAAGGCCGACGAGCGGTGGCATCCCCGCCGGGAAGAAGACCGTGGGAAAGATCAGGGCCGCCGCGGTCCCGTAGAGGAAGAAGTCGTACCACTCGATGCTGGTCGCGGCGAGCGCGGTCAGTGCGACCTTGCGGACCGATCGGATCTCCGGCGGTCCTCCCGGATGCGGCACCCGCCTAGACCGTGGCCACCGCGGGGACGTAGGAAATCGGCGAGTCGGAGGGCGTCTCGAAGGTGACCTCTTCCCACGCGGAACGGTCGGCGATCAGCGTGCGCAGCAGCCGGTTGTTGAGCGCGTGACCGGACTTGTAGCCGCTGAACTCGCCGATCAGGCTGTGCCCGAGCAGGTACAGGTCGCCGATCGCGTCGAGGATCTTGTGCTTGACGAACTCGTCCTCGTAGCGGAGCCCGTCCTCGTTCAGGATCCGGTACTCGTCGAGCACGATCGCGTTGTCGAGGTTGCCGCCGAGCGCGAGGTTGCGCGAGCGCATGTACTCGAGATCACGCATGAAACCGAAGGTGCGCGCCCGGCTGACCTCGCGCAGGAACGTGGTCGTGGAAAAGTCCATCGACGCGACCTGTGAGCGCCGTTTGAACACCGGGTGATCGAACTCGATCTCGAAGTTGACCTTGAAGCCGTCGTAGGGATCGAAGCGCGCCCACTTGTCGCCGTCCTCGACCTTCACCCGCTTCAGGATCCGCACGAATTTCTTCGCGGAGTTCTGCTCCTCCAGTCCGGCGGACTGCAGCAGGAACACGAACGGGCCCGCGCTGCCGTCCATGATGGGCACTTCGGAGGAACTCAGCTCGACCACGGCGTTGTCGATCCCGAGCCCGGCAAATGCCGACAGCAGGTGCTCGATGGTCGAGACCTTGACGTCACCCTGGATCAGGGTCGTACCGAGCGTCGTCTCGCCGACGTTCTCGGCGGTAGCGTGTATGTCGGCCGGCTCGTCGAGATCGGTGCGCCGGAAGACGATCCCGGAGTTTGCAGGTCCGGGTCGCAGCGCCATCAGTACCTTGCGGCCCGTGTGCAGACCGACCCCGGTGGCCCGGATCGAGTTCTTCAGCGTGCGTTGTTTGAGCATGGCGCGACCGTTCGACCGGCTAGGGTAGCACACGGGCGCATCCCCACCGCCCTCCGAGCAGCATGGAGGGCCGGCGGGGAGCGATCCCTTTTCTCAGTCGGCTTGCCGGCGGAGAAACGCGGGTATGTCCAGGTACGCGTCGTCGCCCGCAGCGTCGGCACGCACGTCCTCGCCCACGGCGCGTTGGCGGCGTCGGAAGCTCGGCTGGTCGTAGTCCGAATAGTTGTCGAGCGGACGACGACGCGCACGGCTCTGAACGACCTCGACCTTGGGCGGCAGCGTGTGCGCCGGCATGCCGCGCACCGCCGACGGACGGCCGATGCCGGTGGCGACGACGGTGACGCGGATCTGGTCGGTCATCTCCGGGTCGATCACATAGCCGACTACGACCGTCGCGTCCTCCGAGGCGTACTGCTTCACCGTGTCGCCGACGACATGGAACTCGCTGGTGCGCAGGTCCATGCCGGCCGTGACGTTGATCAGCAGACCGTGTGCTCCCGAGAGATTCACGTCCTCGAGCAGCGGGCTCGAGATCGCGGCCTCCGCGGCGGCGCGCGCGCGGTTCTCGCCGGTCGCGGAACCTGAACCCATCATCGCCATGCCGGTCTCGGCCATCACGGTGCGCACGTCGGCGAAATCGACGTTGATCAGGCCCGGGCGGGTGATGAGCTCCGCGATGCCCTGCACGGCACCCTGCAGCACCTGGTTCGCGGCCTTGAACGCGTCGAGCAGCGTCGTGTCGCCGCCGAGCACGGTGAGGAGCTTCTGGTTCGGAATGGTGATCAGCGAATCGACGTACTTGCCGAGCTCGCCGATGCCCTGCTCGGCGAGCGCCTGGCGCTTGGCACCCTCCATCTCGAAGGGCTTGGTCACGACGGCGACGGTGAGGATGTTGAGCTCCTTCGCGACCTGCGCGACCACCGGCGCCGCGCCCGTGCCGGTGCCGCCGCCCATGCCCGCCGTGATGAACAGCATGTCGCAGCCTTCGATGAGCTCGACGATACGGTCGCGATCCTCCATCGCGGCCTGGCGACCGATCTCCGGATCGGCGCCGGCGCCGAGGCCCTTGGTGATGTTCGAGCCGATCTGGATGCTGGTCTTGACACGCGCGTGCTTCAGCGCCTGCGCGTCGGTGTTGACGCAGACGAAGTCGACGCCCTCGATCCCGGAATTCACCATGTGTGTGACGGCGTTGCCACCACCGCCGCCGACACCGACGACCTTGATGATCGCCCCCTGATTCTCAGCTTCTGCGAGTACGAACATTGCTGCTCTCCATTGATGCAAAAGAAATCACGCGAGTCCCCGTTGCCTTTCCCTGCTTTCCGCCTGCCTCTAGAAATTTCCCTGAAACCAAGCCTTCATCCGGTCCAACACGCTGCGCACGCCCTGCCCCCCCGGCGGGCTGCGACCGCCGCGCCGCACGTAGTTTTCGCGGCCAAACAGCAGCAGTCCCACGCCTGTCGCGTGGATCGGATTGCGAACGACGTCGACCAGCCCCATCACGCCCTGCGGGAGTCCGAGCCTCACCGGCGCGTGGAAGATCTCCTCGGCCAGGTCGATGACGCCTTCCATCTTTGCGCTGCCGCCGGTGAGCACGACACCGGCGGCGATCATGTCGTCGTAGCCCGAGCGCGAGAGCTCCTCGCGCACCAGCGCAAAGAGCTCCTCGTAGCGAGGCTCGACGACCTCGGCGAGCGTCTGGCGCGCGAGGCGGCGCGGCGGCCGGTCACCGACGCTCGGAACCTCGATCGTCTCGTCGGGGTTCGCGAGCTGCGAGAGCGCGCATGCGTAGCGGATCTTGAGATCCTCCGCGTGGTGTGTCGGCGTGCGGAGGCTCACCGCGATGTCGTTGGTAACCTGGTCGCCCGCGACCGGGATCACCGCGGTGTGACGGATCGCGCCGCCGGAGAACACCGCCAGGTCGGTGGTGCCGCCGCCGATATCGACCAGGCACACGCCGAGCTCCTTCTCGTCTTCGGCCAGCACGGCGTAGCTCGAGGCGAGCTGCTCGAGCACGATGTCCTCGACCTCGAGCCCGCAGCGCTGTACGCACTTCACGATGTTCTGCGCCGCGCTCTCGGCGCCGGTGACGATGTGCACCTTGGCCTCGAGGCGCACGCCGGACATCCCGATCGGCTCGCGGATGCCTTCCTGGTGATCGATGATGAATTCCTGCGGCAGGATGTGCAGGATCTTCTGATCCGCCGGAATCGCCACGGCGCGCGCCGCGTCGATCACGCGATCGACGTCGCCCGGCGCCACTTCCTTGTCGCGAATGGCGACGATGCCGTGGGAATTGAGGCTGCGCACGTGGCTGCCCGCGATCCCGGCGAACACCGAGTGGATCTGGCAGCCCGCCATCAGCTCCGCTTCCTCGACCGCGCGCTGGATCGACTGCACGGTCGAGTCGATGTTG
>DATJKD010000151.1:0-24244 GCA_035491795.1 Steroidobacteraceae bacterium
CACCGCACCGTGCTCAGCAAGGGTCGCCGGACGAACGCCGAGCAGCGCGACCTTGAGCGCGTCGTCGTATACGACAGCGCCGCCCCGGTACCAGGCGGAGCTGCCCGGCCAGTCGGTGCACAGCTTGGCAATCCAGCCCGCCGTGCAGGACTCCGCGGTGACGAGCATCTGGCCGCGCGCGAGAATCCGCTCGCCTACCTGCGCTGCCAATCGATGAAGCTCGTCGTCGCTCGGGCTCATACCCTGGGATTCTAGACGCGCGGCGCGATCGACGCGCCGGTCACTCTGGACACCCGTCCGGGGCTGGTCTACCGTGCGGCTCCCATCCCGGCAATGGATATACCGCGATGAACCTCCCGGAGCTGGCCCTCGCATTGGTTGCATTGACCAGCCCGATCGTCGCCAGCGCAGAGGAACTCGGCCTCGTCACCGACGAGCAGATCCTGCTTAAGCGGGTGATGGAGGACAAGCGCTCCGTCTATGCGGCGAGCCTCGCGCTCAGCGACTCCGAGAGCCGAGCGTTCTGGCCGATCTACGACGAATACGAGGGGAAGGTCAAGAAGCTCGACGACCGCTTTCTCGAGCTCGTCAACCGCTTCGCCGCCGAATATGACACTCTCTCCGACGCGGAAGCGGCTGACATGCTCAAGGAAAAGATGGCCATCGAGAAGGACCGCATGGCGCTCAAGCAGTCCTATACACATCGCATCGCCAAGGCGATACCGGCGAAGAAGGCGCTGCGCTATGCGCAGGTCGAGACCCGCATCGAGAACATGATCCGGCGCGACGTTTACGGGCTGATCCCGCTCGCGCACTAGAATCCGAAACCACCAACCGCAGGAAACTCCATGAACAAGTCCTTCGTGGCTATCGCCGCGCTCGCCGTCTGCGCCGTCTCAGGTCAGCTTTCGGCACAGAGCACCAACGACGAGAACAAGGCCCTCCTGAGCCAGATCCAGACGGACAAGCGCGCGATCGTGCTGAAAGGGCTGGAGCTCACCGCTTCCGAATCGGCCGCCTTCATCCCGATCTACGACGAGTACGAGGCCGAGCGGAAGCAGCTCGCCGATCGCACTGTCGCCTTGCTCGACAAGTTCGTGGCCAACTACGAATCGATGACCGACGACGCGGCCAGAGGCATCCTCAAGGACTGGCTCAGTCTCGAGGATTCGCGTCTTGACGTGACCAAGAAGTACGCCAAGCGCTTCGAGAAGGTGCTGCCCGCGCCAAAGGTCCTGCGCTTCGTGCAGATCGAGAACAAGCTCGACACGGCGGTCGAGATGGAAGCCGTCCGTCTCGTCCCGCTTGCGAAACACTAAGGAGATCCAGTCATGCGCTCATTTGCAATGAAAGCTGCGGTGGTAGGCATCGCAGCGCTGTGGCTAGCCGGCTGCGAAACGGGGCCCGAAGTCCGAGCCGACTACGACAAGGCCGCTGACTTCGGCAAGTACCGCACCTATAACTTCGTCGCTGCGACCGGCACGGGCTCGACGGACGCCAAGTCGCTGGCGCAGCAGATCCTGCAGAACGCGGCCTCGCGGGAGATGGAATCCCGCGGCTACACCAAGGCCGACAACGCCGACCTGCTGATCAACTTCAAGGGCAAGCTCGAGGAAAAGACTGACATCGAGTCCACCCCGGCGCCGATGTATGGCGCGGGCTGGGGGTATCGCGGCTATTACGGCGCACCGTATGGCGCGTACGGTTACGGCGGCACCGAGGTCTCGACCCGGCGTTACAACGTCGGCACGCTGGTCATGGACATGGTCGATCGCACGAAGCAGCAGGTCGTGTTCCAGGGCGGCGTCGAGGACGTCGTAACGAAAAAGATGCTCGAGGATCGCGAGGCGCTGTTGACCGGCGCCGTGTCCACCATCTTCGCCAAGTTCCCGTTCCGCGCGGGCCAGTCGGCCCCCGTGCCCACACCCGCCGCCCAGTAAGCCCTCAACAGGAGGGGACATTCGCGGGAATGTCCCCTCTTCGCGGCGCGCGGGTCGAACCGGGCATACTTTGCCGATGAGTCCGGGCGGCCACGCCGATCACCAGCACGACCATGCGAGCGGCGCCCGCCTGCGCTGGGCGCTCGCACTCACGACGATGTTCATGGCGATCGAGGTCGTGGCGGGCCTCTGGAGCGGCTCGCTGGCGCTGCTCGCCGACGCGGGGCATATGCTCACCGACTCGGCTGCGCTCGCGCTGGCGCTCTTTGCCGTGGTCGTGAGCCGGCGCCCGCCCGATGCACGGCGCACCTACGGCTACGGCCGCATGCGCGTGCTCGCCGCGTTCATCAACGGACTCGGGCTGCTGGTGATCGCACTGTGGATCGTGATCGAGGCCGCGAGCCGGCTCCGCGCCCCGGTCACGATTCTGGCCGGACCGATGCTGGCGGTCGCTGTCGTGGGCTTCGTGGTGAACGCGATCGTCTACCTGATCCTGCGCGGTGGCACGGACATCAATACGCGTGGCGCCATGGCCCACGTGCTCGGCGATCTGCTCGGCTCGGTGACCGCCACTGTGGCGGCGGGAATCATCCTCACGACCGGCTGGACGCCGGCTGATCCGTTGCTCTCCATCGTCGTCGCAGCCCTGATCGTGCGTACTGGCTTGCACGTGACGCGCGAATCTGGTCACGCGCTTCTCGAGGGCAGCCCTCCGGAATTCTATGCCGGGAAGGTCGAGCGCTCACTGCTCGACGCGATCCCGGAACTCCACGACGTGCATCACGTCCACGCCTGGACGGTCGGCGCCGATGATTCGTATGTGACGCTGCACGTCTGCGCGGCGGAATCCCTCGGGCCGGATTCCGCGGTGCTGCGGGTGCAGACGCACCTGGCCGAGCATTTCGGCTATCACCACGTCACGGTTCAGGTCGAGTACGGCGCCTGCACCGACCAGGCACACTGACCCGCCAGGTCAACGCAAGCCGTCGTCCGCTTCATACCCGGGCGCCCCGCAGCCGCAGCGCATTTCCGACCACCGACACAGACGACAGGCTCATCGCGAGCGCCGCGATCATCGGGCTCAGCAACACACCTAACGACGGGTACAGGACTCCGGCGGCGACGGGCACGCCGAGCGCGTTGTACAGGAACGCGAAGGCCAGGTTCTGCTTCATGTTGCGCACGGTGGCCTCCGAGATCTCGCACGCTCGGACGATGCCGCGGAGATCGCCCTTCACCAGCGTCACTTGCGCGCTCGACATCGCCACGTCCGTGCCCGTACCCATCGCGATCCCGACATCCGCGGCCGCGAGCGCGGGCGCGTCGTTGATGCCGTCGCCGGCCATCGCGACAATCCGGCCCTCGGTCTTGAGGCGCGCCACCAGGTCCGTCTTGTCCTTTGGCCGGACCTCGCCGTGCACCTCGGCGATCCCGAGTTGGCGTGCGACGGCTTCGGCGGTGGTACTGCCATCGCCGGTAGCCATCACGAGTCGCAACCCGGCGGCCTTCAATGCAGCGATCGCTGCCGGTGTGCTGTCCTTGATCGGGTCCGCTACGGCGATCACGCCTGCGACGCGCCCGCCGACCGCGAGGAACATCGCGCTCGCCCCTTCGCGACGCAGGCGCTCCGCGACCTCGTCGATGCTCGCGACGTCGGCGCCCATCTCCTGCATCAGTGTCGTGTTGCCGAGCGCAAGCGCCTGCCCGTCGACACGGCCTCGCACGCCGATGCCGGTGGCCGATTCGAAGTCCTCCGGCGGCGACAGCGTCAAGCCGCGTCGGCGCGCCTCGGCAACGATTGCGGCGGCGAGTGGATGCTCGCTCCCCTGGTCAAGACTGGCCGCGAGGCGCACGACTTCGTCCTGCGTCGTGCCCCCGAACCCGATCACGTCGCGAAACCTGGGCCGGCCCTGCGTCAGCGTGCCGGTCTTGTCCACGATCAGGGTGTCGATCGTGCGCAGGCGCTCGATCGCCTCGGCGTCGCGGAACAACACACCCGCCTGTGCAGCCCGGCCGGTCGCGACCATGATCGACATCGGTGTCGCGAGCCCGAGCGCGCACGGGCAGGCGATGATCAGCACCGCAACGGTGTTGACGACGGCGAACGTCCACGAAGGCTCAGGGCCGAAGAACCCCCACACCAGCAACGTCGCGATAGCAACGGCAAAGACAGCCAGCACAAACGAGAAGCTGACCTTGTCGGCCATGCGCTGCATCGGCGCGCGCGAGCGCTGCGCCTGCGCCACGAGCTGCACGATCTGCGACAGTATGGTGTCGGAGCCCACTTTCTCGGCGCGCATCACCAGTGCTCCGTTGCCGTTCAAGGTTGCGCCGATCACCTTGCTCCCGGCGGCTTTCTCGACCGGCATCGGCTCACCGGTGAGCATCGACTCGTCGATGCTGGAGCGGCCCTCGATCACGACGCCATCGACCGGCACCGTCTCGCCCGGTCGTACGCGCAACCGGTCACCGACGTGCACGTGCGTCAACGGGATGTCCTCCTCCGTGCCCCCGTCCACGATCCGGCGCGTGGTCTTCGGCGCGAGACGCAGCAGCGCCTTGATCGCCGCCGAAGTGCTCGAGCGGGCCCTGAGCTCGAGCAGCTGTCCAAGCAAGGTGAGCGAAACGATGACCGCGGCCGCCTCGAAGTACACGCCGACACGCCCATGCTCGCGGAACGAGTCCGGAAAAAGACCCGGCGCAACGGTTGCGACGACGCTGTAGCCGAAGGCCGTGCCGACACCGGTGCCGATCAGCGTCCACATGTTGGGGCTGCGGTTCGCGATCGACTGCGCCCAGCGCTGGAAGAACGGCCAACCCGCCCAGAGCACGACCGGCGCCGATAGCGCGAATTCGAGCCAGGTGCGCGTCTCCGCGGCAAGGAACGACCAGCGATGGCCGAACATGGCCAGCGCAAGGACGAGTACCGACAGCGGCAGTGTCCACCGGAAGCGCCGGCGGAAATCGACCAGCTCCGGGTTCTCGCCCTCGTCGAGGCTCGGCATCACCGGCTCGAGCGCCATCCCGCAAATCGGGCACGTGCCCGGCGTGTCGCGGATGATCTCGGGGTGCATCGGGCAGGTGAATCGCGTGCCCGGCGGTCTGGCATGGTCCTGCTCCGCCACGGGGCCGCGAGTGGACGGAGAATGACGTGTGCTCAAGTAAATTCTTCCGGTCGGCGTTTGAGCAGTATGAGCACACGCCTGCTCGGTCACATCGTCGATGGGTCAAAGGCGTTTGCGGCAGAATGCCGGCTCGTCACCCCCAGGGCGACCTCCGAGGTCTGGATCGCGCTACAAATCATGTCCAGAACTGTCGTTGAAAATCAAAGAGTTGTGAGCGATATCGAGAAATCACCGGAATACAGCCCCGTCATGCAGCAGTACCTGCGGATCAAGGCGCAGCACCCGGACGAGCTGCTCTTTTACCGGATGGGCGATTTCTACGAATTGTTCTTCGACGATGCGCGCAAGGCGGCGCGGCTGCTCGACATCACGCTCACCGCTCGCGGCCAGGCGGGCGGCGAGCCGATCCCTATGGCGGGCGTCCCCGTGCAGACCGTCGACACTTATCTCGCACGCGCGCTGCGCAAGGGCGAGTCGGTCGCGATCTGCGAGCAGATGGGCGACCCTGCGAAGGCCAAGGGACCAGTGGAGCGCCAAGTCGTGCGCGTCGTCACGCCGGGCACCGTCACCGACGAGACCCTGCTGGAGGAACGTCGCTCGACGCTGCTCGCGGCGCTCTCGCGCAGCGGTGCGCGATTCGGACTCGCATGGCTCGAACTCTCGAGCGGCCGGTTCACGACGCTCGAGGACGAAGGAGCCGAGGCACTCGCGGCGGAGCTCGAGCGCCTGCGTCCGGCGGAACTGCTGGTGACGGAGGACGAGACCTACACATCGTCGTCGACCTCGGTCCGCTCACGCCCACCGTGGCATTTCGAGGCCGATGCCGCGTCGCGCACGCTCTGCGAGCAGTTCGGCGTGCATGATCTCGCCGGCTTCGGCCTGACCGACGCGCGCCTCGCCATCGGTGCCGCCGGTTGCCTGCTGCAATACGTGCGCGACACGCAGCGATCCGCGCTGCCGCATCTGCGCGGACTGCGCCGCGAGCAGCGCAGCGACGCGCTCCTGATCGATGCCGCGACGCGCCGCAACCTGGAGCTCGAAATAAGCCTGTCCGATCGAGCCGACAGCACGTTGTTCGGCGTTATCGATCGCACCGCAACCGCGATGGGCGGCCGCGAGCTGCGTCGCTGGCTGTCGCGACCTCTGCGCCAGCGGACCGAACGCGAGCTGCGGCTGCAGGCGATCGAGACGCTGCTCGACACTGCTCATCACGAGCCGCTGCATGCGCTCCTGCGCCGGGTAGGCGACGTGGAGCGCATCCTCGCGCGAGTGGCGCTGCGCTCGGCGCGCCCGCGCGAACTGGCGCAGCTCAGAAACGCGCTTGCGGCACTACCCGATCTCGGTGCACAGCTCGCGGAGATGGATTCGCCGCTCATCGCGCGCCTCGCGGAGCAGGCGGGGACGCACCCGGCGACGCATGCGCTGCTCACGCGCGCGCTCGTCGACACACCGCCGGCTCTTCTGCGCGAAGGCGGTGTCATCGCTGCCGGACACGACGCCGAGCTCGACGAGCTGCGACAGATCAGCGAGCGCAGCGACGAGTCGCTGCTTGCCCTCGAGGAGCGCGAGCGTGAGCGCAGCGGGCTCCCGAATCTGCGACTGGGCTACAACCGCGTGCAGGGCTACTACATCGAGGTGCATCGCAGCCAGGCGGACCAGGTGCCAACGGACTGGACCCGTCGGCAGACGATCCGCAACGCGGAACGCTACGTCACCGCCGAACTCAAGGGCTTCGAGGATCGTGTGCTCGGCGCCCGCGACCGGGCTCTCGCGCGCGAGCGTTCCCTCTACGAGGCGCTTCTCGACGAACTGGTCGCGGTGCTGCCCGCGCTGCAGGCGAGTGCAGCGGCGCTCGCGACGCTCGACGTGCTCGCGAATCTCGCCGAGCGCGCGCTTGCGCTCAGGTGGGTGAAGCCGCGGCTCGTCGAGGAAGCGCGCATCGAGATACGAGGCGGCCGGCATCCCGTCGTCGAGCGGTGTCTCGATGCGCCGTTCGTGCCCAACGATCTCGAACTGCACGAGGGCAGGCGCGCGCTCGTGATTACCGGTCCCAACATGGGCGGCAAGTCGACCTACATGCGGCAGAACGCGCTGATCGTGATCCTCGCGGGCATGGGGAGCTTCGTTCCTGCCGAGGCGGCGACCATCGGCCCCGTGGACCGGATTTTCAGCCGGATCGGCGCGGCGGACGATCTCGCCGGCGGCCGCTCGACCTTCATGGTCGAAATGACCGAGGCCGCGAACATCCTGAACAACGCCACCTCGCAGAGTCTGGTGCTGATGGACGAGATCGGCCGTGGCACCAGCACCTACGACGGGCTCTCGCTCGCCTGGGCCTGCGCGCGCGAGCTGGTGCGCGGGCTCGGCTCGTTCACACTCTTCGCCACGCATTACTTCGAGCTCACCTCGCTCGCCGACGAGCTCGCCGGTTGCGCCAACGTGCATCTCGATGCCATCGAGCATGGCGAAGAGCGCGTGTTCCTGCACGCAGTGCGCGAGGGGCCCGCCAATCGCAGTTTCGGACTGCAGGTCGCGCGCCTGGCGGGAGTACCTGCCGACGTGCTCGCAGAAGCGCGCCGCTACCTGGCGGGACTCGAACGCCGCGATCATGCAGCCGACGCCGCGCATGGCCAGCAGTGGCTGCCGCTCGATGTCGTGTCCGACCCGGCGGAGACCGCGGTCGTCGCCGAACTACGCGCGCTCGACCTGGACGCCCTGTCGCCGCGCGACGCGCAGGCCGCGCTCTACCGCCTGCGGGAACTGCTGAGTTCGCGATAGACTGGCGACGAGCCGCTTTCCGCAGCCGCGGCTCCGGGGACACTGCAAGCGCGGCGGGTCGATTGGTCGGACAGGGAGCAGCCGCCAGATGCGGCTGAAACGCAAGGTGCGTAGCCAAGCATCGCCACGAGCCGTTCGCGGCGCACTCACCCTGCTTGCCCTTGCCTGCGCGCTCGCCGCGGGTTGCGGACGCGATACGGCGGCCGCGGGACCTCCACCGGTCGACGTCAAGGTCGTCGTGGTCGCGACGGCGCCGACGGAGATCTACCGCGACCTGGTGGGTGAGGTGCGCGGCTCGCAGGAGGTCGAGATCCGCGCGCGCGTCAACGGCATTCTGACCGGCAAGCATTTCGCCGACGGCGCGATGGTCGACGAGGGGCAGCTGCTGTATACGATCGACGCGCGCGAATACCGCGCGCAGGTCGCGACCGCCGACGCGAATCTCGCCTCCGCCGAGGCCAATCTCGCCCGTGCCCGCCAGGACGTCGAGCGCTACGAGCCGCTGCTCGCGGAAAATGCGATCAGCCAGCAGGTCTACGACAACGCCGTCGCCGCTGCCAAGGAAGCGGAAGCGCAGGTCGGCGCAAGCCGCGCCGCGATCACGGAAGCGCGGCTTGGCGTCGAGTACGCCGAGGTGCGCGCCCCGATGACCGGGAAAATGGGTGCCTCGCAGGTCTTCGAAGGCGCGCTGATCACCGCCGGGCAGACCCTGCTCGCGACCATCTCCGACGACGATCCTGCCTGGGTCAACTTCAGCCTGAGCGAAAGCGAGCTGCTCGATTACATGCGTCGCTATGGGGTGACCGAGCCCGCGGCGGACAGCGTGCAGCGCTACGTGACCCTGACCCTGAGCGACGGCACACACTACCCGCATCCCGGACGCATCAGCTTCACCGACCGCGCGCTCGACCCGACCACGGGCACCTACACCCTGCGCGCCGAGTTCCCGAATCCGAATCATCAGCTGGTGCCGGGACTATTCGCCCGCATCCGCGTCACGGCGGAGATGCGCCCAACGGCCATCGTCGTTCCCGATCGCGCGGTTCAGCAGCAGCTCGGCCGTTATTTCGTCACGGCGGTCGGCGACGGCGACGTGGCGGAAGCGCGGCCGGTCACGCTCGGGCCTCGTGTCGGCAACAAGTGGGTCGTCGACGAGGGCCTTGCGGTCGGCGATCGTATCGTCGTCGAGGGCGTGCAGAAGGCGCGCCCGGGCACGCCGCTCAAGCCCACGGTGATCACCGCGGCGGAACTGGACGCGCCGGTCGCGGCCGACGCGAACCCAACCGCCGCCGTCAAGCGCTGACCCGGCACCGCGATGGCGCGCTTCTTCATCGATCGCCCGGTCTTCGCGATCGTTATCTCGCTGTTCCTGCTGCTGATCGGCACGTTGTCTCTGGTGCGGCTGCCGATCGCCGAGTTCCCGCCTATCGCGCTGCCGACCGTGCAAGTCGTCGCCAACTACCTCGGCGCGAGCTCGGACGTGGTCGAGGAATCGGTGACCGTGCCGCTCGACCAGCAGATCAACGGCGTGACCGACATGCTGTACATCAACGCGGTGAGCGGCGACGACGGCAGCGCGAACCTGACAGTCACCTTCGCGCTGGAGCGCAACCCCGATCTGGCGGCGGTCGAGGTGCAGAACCGCGTCTCACAGGCGCAGGCGCAGCTGCCGCAGGAGGTAATCGCCCAGGGCGTCACGGTGCGCAAGCAGTCTCCGGACGTGCTCATGTACTTCGCAGTGCACTCGCCGGACGACACCTACGACCGGCTCTTCATCGTCAACTACGCTTATGTCTATATCGTCGATCAGCTGAAGCGCGCCAAGGGCGTGGGCGATGTCCGAGTGTTCGGCTCCGAGTTCGGCATGCGTATCTGGTTGCGCCCCGATCGGATGGCGAGCCTCAGGATCACGGCCGCGGACGTCGCGCGCGCCATCCGCGAGCAGAACGTTCAGGCACCCGCCGGGCAGATCGGCCAGCCGCCCTCGGCATCCGGCCAGAGCTTCCAGTACTCACTGCGCGTGCGCGGCCGGCTGGTCGACGCGTCCGAGTTCGCAAGCATCATCGTCGGCTCGAAGCCCGATGGGTCGTTCGTCCGCCTTCGCGACATCGCGCGGGTCGAGCTCGGTGCGCGCGACTACAACTTCACCGGGCAGCTCGACGGTCACCCCTCGGCCGTGATGGCAATCTTCCTCGTGCCCGGCGCAAACGCGCTCGAGACGGCCGAGCTCGTCAAGGCGCAGATCGCGCAGATCGAGGCGGGATTTCCCAAGGGCCTCGCGCTGCAGATCCTGTACGACACCTCGGAGTTCGTGAAGGCGTCGATCGAGGAGGTCGTACACACCTTCGTCGAGGCACTCATCCTCGTGCTGATTGTCGTGTTCCTGTTCCTGCAGAGCTGGCGCGCGACATTGATCCCGATGCTCGCCGTGCCCGTATCGCTGGTAGCCACTTTCGCGGCCTTCGAGTTCCTCGGCTTCAGCATCAACACGCTGTCGCTGTTCGGCATGGTACTTGCGATCGGCATCGTGGTAGACGATGCAATCGTCGTGGTCGAGGCGGTCGAGCACAACATGCAGACGCACCGCCTCGCGCCCCGCGAAGCGACCCGCAAGTCCATGGACGAGGTGCAGGGTCCGGTGGTCGCGATCGCACTGGTGCTCGCGGCGGTCTTCATCCCGATGGCCTTTATCCCGGGTGTGACCGGGCAGCTCTACAAGCAGTTCGCGATCACGGTCGCGGTGTCGACAATGTTCTCGGCGCTCGTCGCGCTGACGCTGACACCGGCGCTCTGCGCGATGCTCTTGAGGCCGCACGCCCCCGGCGAGCGCCGCGGCGGCCCGCTGGCGGGCTTCTTCGCATGGTTCAACCGCACCTTTGATCGCACCAACGATCATTATGGGCGGATCGCGGAACGCGGGGCGCGCCGCGTGCTCGTCGTGCTCGCGATCCTGGGCGCGGTGATCCTCGCGACCGGCGGCCTGCAGCGCATCACGCCCACCGGCTTCGTCCCAGACGAGGACAAGGGCGCCATTTTCACCCAGGTCATCCTGCCCGAGGGCGCCTCGCAGCAGCGAACGGTCGCGGTCGCGCGCCAGGTACAGCAGATCGTGAGGGCGATCCCCGGTGTGGCGAACGTGCAGGTGATCGCCGGCTACGACCTCATCTCGGGCACGGCTGCGTCGAACGGCGCCTTTCTGATCCTCCGCCTGAAGCCCTGGGATGAGCGCCCGGGGAAGGACCAGCATGCGTCGACGATCGTCGGCAAGGTCGCCGCAGCTACCCGCGGCTTGCCTGAAGCGATCGTCGTGCCGTTCAACCCGCCCGCGCTGCCGGGGTTCGGCGCGGTGTCCGGATTCTCGATGATGCTGCAGGCGCGCGGCGGACAGACGGCCGAGGAACTGGCCGCGGTCGCCGGGCAGTTCATGACGACCGCGCAGCAGCGGCCGGAGATCGGCCGCATCACCACGACGTTCTCCGCCTCGACCCCCAATTACCGCCTCGAGGTCGACCGCGAGAAGGTCAAGAAGCTCGGCGTGCCGGTCAACGACGTGTTCACCACGATGCAGACCTTCCTCGGGGGCTACCAGGTCAACGACTTCACGCGATTCGGCCGCAATTACAAGGTCACCATGCAGGCGGAGTCCGAGTTCCGGCAGGAGGTGCGCGACCTCGGGCTCCTCTTCGTGCGTAACGAACAGGGCGCGATGGTGCCGCTCGACACGTTGACGACGGCGGTGCCGTCTTCGGGCGCGCGCTTCCTGCAGCGCTTCAACCTGTACCGCACCGCCGCGTTCAGCGGCGCCCCGGCACCCGGCGCGAGCTCTGGCGACGCGTTGCGCGCGCTCGAGGAGACCGCGGCGCAGGTGCTGCCAGCCGACTACGGCTTTGAATGGACGGGTCAGAGCCGGCAGGAGGTCGAGGCCGGCAACACCGCCGTAGTCGTGCTCGGACTCTCGATCATCGTCGTGTTCCTGTTCCTGGCGGCGCTGTACGAGAGCTGGGCGGTGCCGTTCGCCGTGCTGCTCGCAACACCCTTCGGCTTCCTGGGCGCGCTGATCGCGATCAAGCTCGGCGGGCTCGCCTTCAACGTCTACGGGCAGATCGGCCTGGTGACGTTGATCGGCCTCTCTGCGAAGAACGCAATCCTGATCGTCGAGTTCGCGAAGCTCAACCGCGAGAAGGGAATGCCGCTGGTCGAGTCCGCGCTCGAGGCGGCACGGCTGCGGCTGCGCCCGATCCTGATGACCTCGTTCGCGTTCATCATGGGTGTGGTGCCGCTCATGGTCGCGAGCGGCGCAGGCGCGGCGTCCAAGACCTCGGTCGGCACGGCTGTCTTCGGCGGGATGATTGCCGCTACGGTGCTGACCACGCTCGCCGTGCCCGCGTTCTACGTGCTGATCCAGGGCCTCGCGGAGCGGCTGGGCGGAGCGCCCGCAGCCGCGTCGCCCGGACAGGTTACCCCTGCGCCGGGCTCGCACTCGTGAGGTCCCGTCATCGATCGCCGGCTGCCCTCGTTGCCGCGGCAACTGCCGCGCTGGCCGGGGGCTGCGCCATTGGTCCGGACTACGAGCGTCCCGCGGACGCGATGACGGTCGAGGAATTCCGCGGCGTGCTCACGCCGCAGCAGGCGCTGTCCTTTGCAGATACCGGCTGGGCGATAGCCTTCGCCGACCCCGAGCTGGTCGAGCTTATCCGGACAGCGCTCGAGTCAAATCTCGATCTCAGGATCGCCGCTGCGCGGGTCGAGGAGTTTCGCGGGGTCGCGCGCGTCGAGCGCAGCCGCCTCGGGCCGCAGATCACGGGCGAGTTCCAGACCGCCCCCAATCCGCAGAGCGACGAAGACGCATCCTATTCGGCGGGCTTCCGCTTGTCGTGGGAACTCGACCTGTTCGGGAAGCTCCGACGCGCGGACGAGGCGGCGCTTGCACAGCTGCTCGCCTCCGAGGACACCGCACGGGGCGTCATGACCACGCTGGTCGCCGACGTCGCGTCCACCTGGTTCGAGCTGCGCGAGCTCGACGAGGAAGTGCAGATCATCAGCGATACCATCAAGAGCCAGCAGGAATCGCTGACGCTGGTGCAGTCCTTGAACCGCAGCGGCGTCGCGTCGGGCACCGAGGAACAGCAGGCTGTGGGCCAGCTCGCGACCACCCGCTCGCGGTTGCCCGCCGCGGAGCGCAGCCGCGAGCAGGTCGAGAACCGCCTGCGTTTTCTGCTCGGCTATCCGCCGGATCGCATTTCCCGCATCACCTCCCCGCGCACGTTCCCCGTGCCGCCGGAGATCCCGGTCGGGCTGCCCGCTACCCTGCTCGCGAGACGGCCGGACGTGCGGCAGTCCGAGCAGCTCCTGCACGCCGCAACCGCGCGCGTGGGGGTCGCCCTCGCGTCCCGGTTCCCGTATCTCGACATCGGGATCACGTCGTTCTTCGGTCTGATCGGTCCCGACCTCGACGCGCTCCTGCACGCGGACAACCCGGCGGAGGAGCTCTTCTCGGTCGGCCCATTCGCCACGGCGCCGATCTGGCAGTCGGGCGCCGGCATCGGCAACGTCGCGGCAGCTCGTGCCCAGGCCGTGCAGGCCGAGCTTAGCTACCGCCGCACAGTGCTGCAGGCGCTGAGGGAGGTGTCCGATGCGCTCATCTCGACCGACAAGGTGCGCGAGATCATCGCCCAGGACGAGGTCCGGGTGTCGGCCACCGGCGAGGTGCTCAGGCTGCAGCGCATGCGTTACCGCGGTGGCGTCGTGAGCTACCTGGAGGTGCTCGACGCGGAGCGGCAGTACTTCGACGCGGAGATCGAGCTCGCGCGCGCGAAGTTCGATCAGCTGCGCGCCTATGTGGAGCTCTACCGCGCGCTCGGCGGCGGCTGGTCCGAAGAGGAGCTTCGTCGCGTGATCGATGCCGCGGCTGAGGCATCGAAGGATTGATCCGGCACCCGGCTATGGACGCTTCGATGCGAGAAATCGGCCGGTCCTCAGAAAGTGAGCCACGTTCGCGGCGACATCTCCGGCGAACAGCATCCCGATGTGGCTGTGCGGCAGTACGACGTGATCGGCGAGACCCGGGATGATCGTCTCGCGGACCGCCACCGTTCCGTCGTTGTCCTCGTCGAAGTGCGCGAAGAACTGCCCGGTGCCCAACGGCCGCGAGCCCGCGATCGCGCCGAGTGCCGTAGTCCCATGCCATTCACGCCCGCGCGGCTCGGCGAGCTCTTGGACCACGTGCGATCCAAGGAGCGGCCGCAGGATCGGCCATCGCAGTGCCCCACGCGCCGCGCGGCTGCCGTTCAAGGGCGCACCGAGCAGGACTGCCTTTCCGGTAAGCGTCGGGGAGCACTGCTGCAGCGCACGGAACACGAACGCGCCCCCCAGGCTGTGCCCCACGAGATGTACCCGCTTTGCCGCGGCCCGGCGCACGGCGTCCGCGAGGTCGCCGCAGATTTCCGCAGGATCGCCGTGCATCGTCGGGTAGGCGAACACCTGCGCGTCGAATCCGTGCTCGCGCACGAGACGGCTGCGAAGAAGCCCCAGTTCCAGCCCGGTCATCCAGAGCCCGGGGACCAGGATCACCGTCTCGGGGGCTGAGAAACTTGGCTCAGAGCTCATTAATCCGGATAAATCAGCTCTGAGCTGAATTATTTCAAGTCTTCGGCGGAAGCTGCACGCGGATATGAAGTTCACGCAGCTGCGCGTCCGGGATCTCCGTCGGCGCGTCGGTGAGTGGGCATGTCGCGGTCTGGGTCTTGGGGAAAGCGATCACGTCGCGGATCGAGTCCGCACCCGCCATCAGCATCGCGAGGCGGTCCACACCAAAGGCGATGCCGCCATGCGGCGGCGCGCCGTACTTGAGCGCCTCGAGCAGGAAGCCGAATTTCTTCTGCGCCTCGTCGGCGCCGATACCGAGCATCTCGAAGACCGTGGACTGCATCTCCTCGCGGTGGATGCGGACCGAGCCGCCGCCGATCTCGGAGCCGTTCAGCACGATGTCGTAGGCGCGCGCGACCGCGGCACCCGGGCTGGCACGCAGCACTGCCGGATCGTCGCTCACCGGCGCGGTGAACGGATGATGCATCGCGCCCCAGCGCCCCGCCTGCTCGTCCCACTCGAACATCGGGAAATCGATCACCCAGAGCGGGCGCCAGCCGGGCTCGGCGAGCCCGAGCTCGTGACCGAGCTTGAGCCGGAGCGCCCCGAGCGCGTCGTTGACGATCCTGGCGCGGTCCGCGCCGAAGAACAGCAGGTCTCCGGTGTGCGCGCCGGTGCGCTCGAGAATTCCCGCGATCGCGGCGTCCGACAGGAACTTGAGGATCGGCGACTGCAGTCCGTCGCGGCCGCGCGCCGCGTCGTTGACCTTGACGTAGGCGAGACCCTTGGCACCGTAGCGCGCGACGTAGGCCGTGCAGTCGTCGATCTGCTTGCGCGAGAGCTTCTCGCCACCCGCGGGCACGCGTAGCGCCGCCACCCGGCCGTCAGCCGAGGTCGCGGGCCCCGCGAACACCTTGAACTCGCTGTCGCGAACGAGGTCGCCGACGTCGACGAGCTCGAGCGGCACGCGCAGGTCGGGCTTGTCCGAGCCGTAGCGCCGCATCGCCTCCGCGTAAGTCATGCGCGGGAAGGGATCGGGAAGTGAGACGTCGAGCACCGCGCGGAACAGGTGCCGCACGAGACCTTCCATCAGGCCCATGATCTCGTCGCGGTCGAGGAAGGAGGTCTCGACGTCGAGCTGCGTGAACTCCGGCTGACGGTCGGCGCGCAGATCCTCGTCGCGGAAGCAACGCACGATCTGGTAGTAGCGATCGAAGCCCGACATCATCAGCAGCTGCTTGAAGATCTGTGGCGACTGCGGCAGCGCGAAGAACCTGCCAGGCTGCGTGCGGCTCGGCACCACGTAGTCGCGCGCGCCCTCGGGCGTCGCCTTGGTCAGCATCGGCGTCTCGAGATCGACGAATCCCTGACCGTCGAGATACTCGCGCATCGCGCGCGTCACCGCATGCCGCAGCCGCAACCGCTGCTGCATCACGTCGCGCCGCAGATCGAGATAGCGGTACTTGAGCCGGATCTCTTCCTTGACGTCCTCGTCGAGCTGGAAAGGCAAGGCCTCCGAACGGTTGAGCACCTCGATCTCGCGCGCGAGCAGCTCGACCGCGCCGGACTTCAGGTTCGGGTTGACGGTACCTTCGGGCCGCGGCCGAATCGACCCCGAGACCCGGATCACCCACTCACCGCGCAGCCGCTCGGCCTCCGCGAACACCGCGGACTCGGACGGATCGAACACGACCTGCAGCCGGCCCTCGCGGTCGCGAAGATCGACGAAGATGACGCCGCCATGGTCCCGACGGCGATTTACCCAGCCGGCGACGGAAACGGTACGACCGACGAGGGACTCGTCGACCTCGCCGCAGTAATGAGTGCGCATCGGCATGGTGACAGGGGCAGGATAACCGGCGCCCCGGAGCCGGAACTCGCAAAAGAGGCGGGATGTTACGGGCCGGTCTGCGGCGGTGCAAGACGCGGACCCGTCGGCCTGTTGCGCCAGGGTGGCACGACGACGCCCATCGTCAGCACCAGCTTGACGGCCTCATCGACCGACATGTCGAGATAGATCACCTCACGTCTCGGCACCAGCACGATGAAGCCACCGGTCGGGTTCGGCGTGTGTGGCACGACCACGCAGATGACGTCCTTGGCGGTCTTCGCCTGGACTTCCTCGATCTCCTCGGCCGTGATGAACCCGATGCTGTAGGTCGCCTCGTACGGAAAGCGGATCAGGACGACTTGTTTGAACGACCGTCCCTTGTCGGCGAGCACAGTTTCGCTGAAGGTCTTGGCGCCGCCGTAGATCGGGCCGACAACCGGGATGCGGCGGATAAGATTCTCGAGCCCCTGCACGATCTGGCGGCCGAAAAGATTCTTGACCAGGACGCCTGTCACGAGCAGCAGCAGCAGCGATAGGATGATGCCGAGACCCGGGATATATCGGCCGAAGAGCGCCTCCGGGCGCCACGGCGGCGGGATCAGCACCAGCGACTGGTCGAGGATGCCGGACAGAAACCGGACCACCCACACGGTGATCATGATCGGGAGCCAGATCAAAAGCCCCGCGATCAGGTAATTGCGGATACGCCGCGCACGACTGGGCTCGCGTGGTTCGAGTGTCTGCGTTTCGTCGAGCGGTCGTTCGCTGGCCACACCAGCTCCTCAGCGCCCGCGCCGGCGCACCGCTGGCGCGCGGCGCGCGGCCTTCTTCGTCCGTCCGTTCGATTTCGATCGCACAGCAGTGGTGGCTGGCCGGCTGACGCGGCTCCGCTTGCCGCTTCCTGTCGGCTCGGAAGAGGCGCTCTTCGCGGAATCGCCCTTCGCGGAATCGCTCTTCGCAGAATCGTCCTTCGCGTCCGACTTGGCGGCATCCTTGGCCTCGGACTTGCTCCCGGCCTCCGATTCACCCGAACCGTCAGTCTTCGCTTCGGCCGTGTCAGCCTTATCGTGGAGGTTGCGCTTCGCTTCCTTGTCCGACTTGAAGTCGGTCTCGTACCAGCCGCTGCCAGCCAGCCGGAAACGCACCGCCGATACCAGGCGCTTGAGCGACTTGCGCCCGCATTCCGGACACTGGCGGAGCTGGGGATCGGAAATCTTCTGCAGTGCTTCGTGGTGATGGCCGCACTGTTGGCACTGGTATTCGTATATGGGCATATGTCAGTCAGTATAAGGGGACGCTCTACTTTTCCGGTACAGGCACTGGCGCCGCCGAGCCTGAGATAGTAGCGCCCCTACTTCTTCGCGAACTGCAGGGCGCCGTCCCGCGCGGAGACCTTGATCACGTCGCCCGGTGCGAAATCGCCCTTGAGGATGCGCTGCGCGAGCGGGTTCTCGAGCTGCTGCTGGATCGCGCGCTTCAGCGGCCGGGCGCCGTACACCGGGTCGAACCCGGCTTCGCCGAGCTGATCGCGCGCCACATCGTCGAGCACGAGCCCGATGTCGCGCTCGGCCAGCCGCTTGCGCAGGTAGCCGACCTGTATCTCGACGATGCGCCGGATGTGCTCGCGGCCAAGCGGATGGAACACGACAATCTCATCGACCCGGTTGATGAACTCGGGACGGAAGTGCTGGCCGACGATCTCCATGACCGCGGCTTTCATCTTCGCGTAGTTGGCCTCCCCCGCGAGCTCCTGGATCACCTGCGAACCCAGGTTCGAGGTCATGATCACCACCGTGTTGCGGAAATCGACCGTGCGGCCCTGGCCATCGGTGAGGCGGCCGTCGTCGAGCACCTGCAGCAGGACGTTAAAGACGTCCGGGTGTGCCTTCTCGACCTCGTCGAGCAGGATCACGGAGTACGGGCGGCGACGCACCGCCTCGGTGAGATGGCCCCCCTCCTCGTAGCCGACATAGCCCGGCGGTGCGCCGATCATCCGCGCCACGGAGTGCTTCTCCATGAACTCGGACATGTCGATGCGCACCATCGCCTCTTCGGTGTCGAACAGGAACTCGGCGAGCGCTTTCGAGAGCTCGGTCTTGCCGACGCCGGTGGGTCCGAGGAAGAGGAACGAGCCGTTGGGACGGTTCGGGTCGGAAAGACCCGCACGTGAGCGGCGGATCGCATCCGACACGGCCTTCACCGCCTCGTCCTGACCGACCACGCGCTGCCCGATCGATTCTTCCATCTTGAGCAGCTTCTCGCGCTCGCCCTCGAGCATCTTGGACACGGGGATGCCGGTCCACTTCGAGACGACCTCCGCGATCTCCTCCTCGGTCACCTTGTTGCGCACCAGCGTCGGTGCCTTCGACTCCGCATCCTGCGCGGCCTTGAGGCGCTTCTCGAGCTCGGGGATCTTTCCGTACTGCAGCTCGGACATGCGCCCGAGATCGCTCGCGCGGCGCGCCGCCTCGAAGTCGAGACGCGTGCGCTCGAGCTCTTCCTTGATATGCGCGGTGCCCTGCACCGCCGCCTTCTCGGCCTTCCACACCTCCTCGAGGTCGGAATACTCGCGCTCGAGGTCCTTCAGCTGCGCGTCGAGCGCCTGCAGCCGCTTCCTGGACGCGTCGTCGCTCTCCTTCTTGAGCGCTTCGCGCTCCATCTTGAGCTGCACGATCCGCCGGTCGAGCCGGTCGAGCTCCTCGGGCTTCGAATCGATCTCCATGCGGATGCGCGACGCTGCCTCGTCGATGAGGTCAATGGCCTTGTCGGGGAGCTGACGGTTGGTGTTGTAGCGGTGCGAGAGCGTCGCGGCCGCGACGATCGCCGGGTCGGTGATCTCGACCTTGTGATGGACGGCGTAACGCTCCTTCAGGCCGCGCAGGATTGCGATCGTGTCCTCGACTGAGGGCTCGTCGACCAGCACGGTCTGGAAGCGCCGCTCGAGGGCGGCGTCCTTCTCGACGTGCTTGCGGTATTCGTCGAGCGTGGTGGCGCCGACGCAGTGCAGCTCGCCGCGCGCGAGCGCGGGCTTCAGCATGTTGCCCGCGTCCATGGCGCCCTCGGCCTTGCCGGCACCGACCACGGTATGCAGCTCGTCGATGAAGAGAATGACGCGGCCTTCCTGCTTGGCGAGGTCGTTCAGCACCGCCTTGAGCCGCTCCTCGAACTCGCCGCGGAACTTGGCGCCCGCGATCAGGGAGCCCATGTCGAGTGAGAGGATGCGCTTGTCGCGCAGGCCCTCGGGCACCTCGCCGTTGACGATGCGCTGCGCGAGACCCTCGACGATCGCGGTCTTGCCGACACCGGGCTCGCCGATCAGCACCGGGTTATTCTTGGTGCGCCGCTGCAGAACCTGGATGGTGCGGCGGATCTCGTCGTCGCGGCCGATGACGGGATCGAGCTTGCCCTGCTCGGCCCGCTCGGTCAGGTCGATGGTGTATTTCTCGAGCGCCTGGCGGCTCTCCTCGGCATTCGGATCGTTGACCTTCTCCCCGCCGCGCAGGTCCTCGATGGCGCGCTCGAGGGCACCCTTCACGACGCCGGCATTGCGGAGAATGGTGCCCAGCGTGCCCTTGTCGTCGAGGGCCGCGAGCACGAACAGCTCGCTCGATATGTACTGGTCGCCGCGCTTCTGCGCGAGCTTGTCAGTGAGGTTGAGCAGCTTCGCCAGGTCATTCGAGAAATGCACCTCGCCCCCGGTCCCCTCGACCGTGGACAGGCGATCAAGCGCCTGGCCGAGCTGGGAGCGCAACGCATTGAGGTTCGCGCCCGCCTTATCGAGCAGCGGCCGTACGGAGCCGCCTTCCTGGTCGAGCAGCGCCAGCATGAGATGTGCGGGCTCGATGAACTGGTGATCCCGCCCGAGCGCCATCGACTGGGCGTCGGCCAGTGCTATCTGGAACTTGCTGGTCAGTTTGTCTTGGCGCATGACAGTAGCTCGCTGCTGAGGGCGGCGTCCCCCCGAGATGGGGGCGCCCGCCCGGAGGTCAAGTCCGGCGCGTCGCGCTCAGTGCATCTGCTGGTGAGTGAGCCAGACGACGGCCACGCCGGCCATGATAAATACCAGCTGCTCGGCGCCTGCCCGGAAATCGACCCGTCGGTGCATACCGGGGATCAGGTCGGCAATTGCGACATACATGAAACTCGCCGCCGCGACGGCAAGCGCATACGGCAATACCGGCAGCGCCGCCTGCAGCGCGTAATAGGCAATCACCGCGCCCGCGATCGAGGTCAGGCTCACCAGCAGATTGAGGACCAGCGCCTGCCTTCGCGTATAGCCGCCGTTCAGCAGCACGGCGAGGTCGCCGACTTCCTGCGGGATCTCGTGCGCGAAAACGGCCACGGTGGTCACCAGCCCGAGTCTCGGATCGGTGAGAAAGGCCGCGGCGATCAGCACGCCGTCGATCAGGTTGTGCAATCCGTCGCCGACCAGGATGAGCCGCGCGGACGCCGCATCGCGCGTCGCGTCGCTCGGCGAATGCATTTCACACGGATCGTCGTGGCAATGCCGCCAGAGCACGAATTTCTCGAGCAGAAAGAACCCGAGGATGCCGAGCAGGAGCGCCGCACCGATGCGGTGCGCGCCACCGGGACCGTTCGCGTCGAGCGCGTGCGGGATCAGGCCCAGGAATGCCGCGCCCAGCAATGTGCCGGTCGCAAAGCTCACCAGGTATGGGAGCAGCAGCGCACGGCGCGCCGGCGTCATGAGCAGGAAGCTCGAGGCGGCGAGCGCGCTCAGCACCCCGCCGAGCGCGGTGAAGACGACGATGAGGGGGAGCATTCGGCGAGCGTTCCGGGGAGCGCAGACGGCGCAGTTTACACGGCGGTCATGCCAGCCACGCCACCGTCGCGATTCGGCCCGTGCGGCCACCGTCACGGCGATAGGAGAAGAACCGTTCGGGCTCGCCGAACGTGCACCAGCCACCCCCGTAAACCGAGCCCACCCCGGCCCGCTCGAGCGTGAGGCGCGCGAGCTCATACAGGTCGGCCTGGTACCGTCCGCGCGCATTCGCGGCGAAGGCAGCGCCGCAATCTGGTGACTTCGCGAGAAAGGCGGCGCGCACCTCTGCACCTACCTCGAACGCCGGCTGCGAAATCGCCGGTCCGAGCCAGGCCGCAAGCTGCGACGCCGGCACATCGAGCGCCGTGATCGCGGACTCGAGGACGCCGGCGGCCAGGCCGCGCCAGCCGGCATGCGCCACGGCGACGCGGGTCGCACCGCGGTCAGCCAGCACGACCGGCAGGCAGTCGGCGGTCAGCACGGCGCACACCTGGTTCCGCTCGAAAGCCACGGATGCGTCGGCCGTCCTGGACGCATCTCGATCGGTGTGCCGCGCGACCGAGACGCCATGCACCTGGTTCAACCAGAGCGGCTCGGACGGCAGCTCGAGCGCGGCACTCAGCCGGCGCCGGTTCTCCGCGACTCGATCCTCGTGGTCGCCGACATGGTTCGCGAGATTGAGCGAAGCGTACGCGCCCTCGCTCGCGCCGCCGCCGCGCAAGGTGGCGCACACACGCACGCTCGCGGGTACCGGCCAATCCGGCGTAACCCAGGCGAGCGTAGCAGCGCTCATGCGGCGGCGAGATCCCGCGCCAGCTCATCGAGCAGCGCGCGCAGATCCGGGGGCAACGCAGATGCGAACTCGAGCGGACGGCCGGTCGCGGGATGGTCGAATTTCAGCCGCGCCGCATGCAGCGCCTGTCGCGGAAATCCCCGCAGCGCCTGTCGCAGCGACTCGGACGCGCCTTTCGGGAACGCGAGCCGCCCGCCATAGACGCGGTCTCCAACCAGGGGATAGCCGGCGTGCGCCATGTGCACCCGGATCTGGTGCGTACGCCCCGTCTCGAGCTCGACCCGCACGTGGGTGTGCGCGCGATAGCGGCGGATCACGCGGTAGTGGGTCACCGCCTCGCGGCCGCCCTGACGCACGGCCATGCGGACGCGATCGACGGGGTGACGGTCGATGGGGGCGTCGATCGTCCCGCCCGCGGTCAATACGCCACGCACGACGGCCTCGTAACCGCGATGGATCTCGCGCGCCTCGAGCATCCGCACGAGCGCCGCATGGGCCGAGAGGCTCCGTGCTACGACCATCAGGCCGCTGGTGTCCTTGTCGAGCCGGTGCACGATGCCCGCGCGCGGCAGCGTCGCGAGCTCCGGATCGAGGGCGAGCAGCGCATTCTGCAGCGTCCGGTCGGGGTTGCCCGCGCCGGGATGAACCACGAGCCCGGCCGGCTTGTCGATCACCAGCAGGTGCTCGTCGTCGTAACGCAGGTCGAGCGGCATGGCCTGCGGCATGGCTGCGGTGTCCGCGGCCACCGTCGCCCGGACGACGACCGCCTCGCCACCCTGCACACGGTCCCGCGCGCGGCGCGCCAACCCGTCGACCTGGATCTCGCCGGACTCGATCCAGCCCTTGAGCCGGCTCCGCGAATAATCGGGTAACAGGGCGGCCAGGGCCTGATCCAGACGCTGCCCGGCGTTCGCATCGGGGATCTTTAACGTCAGTTCGATGGTCGAAGTGGCCATGGCGAAACCATTCTATATACTTCGCCCCTTTCGGCCGCCGCCCGGCCCCGCCGCGCCCCAAACCATGTCCGCACTTCCCACCCGCACCGTCCTGCTCGTGCTCGTCACGGCCATCGCCGTCGCCGGCTGCCGCAGCCGCGGCGAGGTGGCCGCGGTCCCGGGTTCGGCGGAGTCCATCCATGCAGATGCGCGCAAGGACCTGCGCAATCACAACTTCGACAACGCGGTCACGCGCCTCGAGGCACTCGAAGCACGCTATCCCTTCAGCGAGGAAGCCAAGCAGGGCCAGCTCGATCTGCTGTACGCGTATTACAAGAACCGCGAGGCGGAATCGGCAATTGATCAGGCGGACCAGTTCATCCGCGAAAACCCGACGCATCCCCGGGTTGACTACGCGCACTACATCAAGGGGCTGGTCTATTTCGAGGGCGGCGCGAGCTTTCTCGAGCGTCTCTTCCACGCCGATATCTCGAAGCGTCCACCGCAGGAAGCGCGCGAGTCGTTCCAGTCCTTCCAGACGCTGGTGCAGCAGTTCCCGAAGAGCCCGTACGCGGCCGACGCCCGTCAGCGGATGATTTATCTTCGCAACAAGCTCGCCGACTACGAGCTGGCGGTCGCGCGGTACTACATGAAGCGCGGCGCCTTCGTGGGCGCCGCCAATCGGGCGCGGGGCGTGATCGAGACTTATGACGGCGCACCCGCCACGCTCGATGCGCTCGCGGTCATGGCCGAGGCCTATCGCCGGCTTGGCATCGACGACATGGCGGTCGCGATAGACGGGATCCTGGCGCAGAACCGCTCACCCGACGACCTCGACGGCAAGCCCGCCGACAAACCCTGGTGGCGCTTCGGGTTCTAGCCCGCCCGGTGCGCCGCCGCGCGTCGGAGACCTAACCTACTGATCTATAGGCGCAATCCGACTGGGTTGAGGCCGGTGTTCGTATCGCTGGTGGGTGCGCTGGACCTGCCGGGCGCCTGGCTGGGCGTGACGCCCTCGGCTTCAGAACCGGAAGTTGAGACCGAGGAAGGCCTCGCCCTGGAAAAACGTGCTGCCTGAGGTCCTGACGAGACAGTTCAGATCGCCGCTGCCGACGCAGAAAATCGCCGTGTCCGAATCGACGAGCGTTACATAACCTCGTACGCCGAGCGTAGCGGCGACCTGGTCGTTGAAGGGCATTCGAACCCCGCCACCGAAGCTCGCCGAAAGCTCCGTCTCGGAGTCATAACCGCCACCCTGCGGATCGAGCCTGGTGGCGCCGACCGTGAGTGAAATCCAGGGCACATACCAGTACTCGTCGGGGAACAGCAGTGTTCCGCCGAAATGCAGGTACTCGGTCGCCAGGTCGACGCTGCCAATGCTCGCATCCGGGCTGTCGAAGCCGGATTCCTGGCGGCTGTACAGCAGCTCGTAGAACGAGTTCGAATCGCGGTACAGCCCCAGATCGATACCGAAGCT
>DATJKD010000152.1:0-29833 GCA_035491795.1 Steroidobacteraceae bacterium
TGATTAGGCGCGAAAGCACGCAAAAGCACGTTATTCTTCGCCTTCCATGAAGCGGGTCATCGCGGTAGCCAACCAGAAGGGCGGCGTCGGCAAGACGACGACCGCAGTGAACCTCGCGGCCTCCCTCGCGGCCACCCAGCGCCGCGTGCTCCTGATCGACAGCGATCCCCAGGGCAACGCCACGATGGGCTGCGGCGTGGACAAGCGCACACTCGGCGCGTCGATGACCGACGTCCTTCTGGGCGAATGCGACGCGGCCGGGGCGCTGCTGCCGGTCGACCCGGGCGGCTTTACGCTCTTGCCCGGCAACCAGGATCTCGTCGCGGCCGAAGTCCAGCTCATGAGCAAGATCGGCCGCGAGCTCAAGCTGCGCCAGGCCCTGAAACCGATCCGGGGTCTCTACGACGTCGTGGTGATCGATTGCCCGCCCGCGCTCAACCTGTTGACCTTGAACGCGTTGGTTGCGGCGGACAGCGTGCTGGTGCCGATGCAGTGCGAGTACTACGCGCTCGAGGGATTGACTGCGCTCATGAGCACGATCGAGCAGATCTGCGCGAGCGTTAACCCCGAGCTCGAGCTCGAGGGCATCCTGCGCACGATGTTCGATCCGCGCAATAACCTGTCGAACGAAGTCTCGGCGCAACTCCTGATGCACTTCGGCGACAAAGTGTTCCGTACCGTCATCCCGCGCAACGTCCGGCTCGCCGAGGCGCCGAGCTTCGGCAAGGCGGCGCTTTATCACGATCGCGAATCGCGGGGTGCGCTGGCCTACCTGGCGCTGGCCGGCGAGCTGATCCGCCGCGAGGAAGAAGAAGCCATGGCGATCGGCCACGACCTTCCCGATGCGTCCGGAGAATCATTCGGCGTTTCCACGGCGACCGCCGACTCACCCGCCCTTTCTGAGCCGTCTCCTGTCCCGGAGCCGACGCTCGCCGACTGAGGCTCCGCTACACTGCGCGCTATGGCCACAAAACGCCCCAGTCTCGGCCGCGGGCTCGAAGCGCTGCTGGGTGGCAGCACGGCCGCTTCCCACGAGACCATCGACTCCGAGGCACCTCCGGCGCCGCCCGGCGGGGAGGAACTCGCCCGAATCCCGGTTGACCTTTTGCAGCGCGGTCGCTATCAACCGCGCCTCGACATGCGGCCGGAGAGCCTGCAGGAGCTCGCGGACTCGATTCGCGCCCAGGGCGTCGTCCAGCCGATCATCGTCCGGCCGCTCGCGGCAGTCCGGCCGGGTGAGCCGCTCCGCTACGAGATCATCGCCGGCGAGCGACGCTGGCGAGCCGCGCAGATGGCGGGCCTGCACAACGTGCCGGCGGTGATTCGCCGCGTGGGCGACGAAGCCGCGGTTGCCATGTCCCTGATCGAAAACATCCAGCGCGAGAACCTGAATCCGCTGGAGGAAGCGCGCGCCCTCGACCGGCTGATCCGCGAGTTCGACATGACGCATCAGACGGCTGCGGACGCCGTCGGTCGGTCGCGCGCCGCCGTCAGTAACCTGCTCCGCCTGCTCGAGCTCGGCGACGACGTAAAGCACCTCGTCGAGCAGCGCCAGCTCGAAATGGGTCACGCGCGCGCACTCCTTGGGCTGACCGCGCCACGTCAGCAGGCGGAGGTAGCGCAGCTCGTGGCGAAGAAGGGTTTGTCGGTCCGCGAAACCGAGGCCCTGGTCCGGCGGCTCGCCAATCCCCCGCCACCCGCCGAGCCGAGGCGGGAGGATCCGAACATCCGGCGCCTTGAGCAGGATCTCGCAGGCAAGCTGGGCGCCAAGGTGTTGTTCCAGCACACGAGCAGCGGGCGCGGCAAGCTCGTCATCAACTACAACAGCCTCGACGAGCTCGACGGAATACTCGGCCACATCCAGTAGCCAGCGACCCCGGACTGATTGTCAGCATTAGCTGATCAATCCATCGAGTGGTCAGGCTTTCCGTAGGAGGATTGTCGATGACGGCTTCGTCGACCATGGCTCCCGGGCATAGCTGCGCGGGTCGTGGCCGCTGCGACGATACCTGTCTCCACGCGTGACCTGCCGAGTCCCGGCGCAGCTGTCGCGGTTAGGCGAATCTCCGATTTGAAGCACTGCAAAAGGACCGGATATACTCTCGCGCCTTTTCAGGGGCCGACGCGTGCTATGCGGCGACAGCAGTCGAACACGGTGTCGCGTTTCTGAATCAGCCGATTCGAGGTGCCAGGCAACGGCCGGGGCGGACGCGCCGACGCGGCGCCGTGGGCGGTGCGGACGGTAACGCGGTGGGTGCGAGGAGAGCCGGATGGCGAGTGAGGGTGGCGAACACGGTGGGTTAAGCGAGTACATCGACCACCACCTCCACCACCTCGAGAACCACGAGCCGGGGGGACTGCTCGACTTCTCCGTCGTCCACTTGGACACGCTGTTCTTCTCCGTCCTCAGCGGCCTGATCGTGCTGTTCGTGCTCTGGCTCGCGGCTCGGCGTGCGACCTCGAGCGTGCCCGGGCGGTTCCAGGCCGCCGTCGAGATGCTCGTCGACATGGTCAACGAGCAGGCGAACGCTCTGGTCAAGGGCAATCTGACCTTCATCGCGCCACTGGCGCTGACCGTGTTCTGCTGGGTTTTCCTGATGAACGCGATCGACCTGCTGCCGGTCGACATCCTCCCGGCGCTCGGCAAGCTGCTGCACCTCCCTTATCTCCGACCGCTGCCGACCGCCGACATCAATGCCACGCTCGGGATGGCCGTCGGTGTTCTGGTGCTGGTGCTCTACTACAGCATCAAGATCAAGGGCCTGGGCGGCTGGATACACGAGCTGCTCTGTGCACCCTTCGGCATGGTCAAGCTGACCGTGAACCCCTTGACCTGGATCGGCGCGATCCTGCTCGCGACCGCGAACCTTGGCCTCAACCTCATCGAGTACATCTCGAAGACGCTTTCGCACGGCATGCGGTTGTACGGGAACATGTACGCCGGCGAGCTGATCTTCTTCCTGATCGCGGGCCTGGGGGCCACCGCTACGATCAGCGGGATCGCGCTGCACGTGCTCACCGGCACCGTCTGGGCGGTCTTCCACATCCTGATCGTGCTGCTGCAAGCCTTCATTTTCATGATGCTGACCCTGGTCTACATCGGCCAGGCGCACGAACACCACTGAGCCTCACGCGTTCCACACTGGAGAGTAGAAATGACGGACGTCGCATTTGTCGCAATCGCCTGCGGGCTGATCATCGGGCTCGGCGCCATCGGCGCCTGCATCGGCGTCGGCATCATGGCGGGCAAGTACATCGAGGCCTCGGCCCGCCAGCCGGAGCTGATGAACGTTCTGCAGACCAAGGTCTTCCTGCTGCTCGGTCTGATCGACGCGTCGTTCATCATCGGCGTGGGCATCGCGCTCTGGTTCGCGACGGCGAACCCGTTCGCAAGCTGAAGCCCGCGGCTCGCCCGGCACCACGGGCATCGGATTGACCGCCGCCGGGGCCCGGAAGCCCGCGCGGCCTGATCGGGGCCATCGAGCAAAATGAACCTCACCGCAACACTCATCGTCCAGGCCATCGTCTTCGTCATCCTCGCGCTGGTGACGATGAAGTACATCTGGCCGCCGCTGATCCGCGCGATCGACGACCGGCGCAACAAGATCGCAGACGGTCTTGCCGCCGCGGAACGCGGCTATAAGGAGCTGCAGAGCGCGAACGGCGAAGCGCAGATCATCGTCAACGAGGCGCGTGAGAAGGCGCTCAAGATCGTCGACCAGGCGAACCGGCGCTCCGGGGAGATCGTCGAGGAGGCGCGTTCGACCGCCGTGGCCGAGGGACAGCGGCTGGTGGGCGATGCCCGGCAGGAAGCGGCCCTCGCGCAGACCCGTGCGCGCGACCAGCTGCGCAAGGAAGTGGCGAGCCTGGCGGTCGCGGGCGCGTCGCGCCTGCTCGAGCGCGAAATTGATCCGAAGGCCCACGCCGACCTGATCGAGCAGCTCGCGCGCGAGATCGAGACGGCCAGGGCCTGAGCAGGGACGGAAGCGCACAGATGGCCGAACGAGCAACCGTTGCACGACCCTACGCCCGGGCGGCCTTCGCCCACGCAAGGGACAACGCCCGGCTCGGCGAATGGTCCACCTGGCTCGGGCGGGCACGCGACACGGTGCTGAGCGACGAGTACCGGCGATTGCAGGGCAGCCCGGGGATACGCACCGGTCAGCTGATCGACGTGCTCACGGGCGCGGCAGGAACCTCGCTCGACGCGCACGGCCGCGCACTCGTGGACCTGCTGGCCGAGAACGGCCGGCTCGACTACCTGCCGGAGATCGCCCTGCAGTTCGAGCAACTGGTAGCGGATGACCAGAATGTCGCCGACGTCGAGGTCATCTCGGCGGTGCCACTCGACGAGCGCCAGAAGAGCCGGCTGGCGACCGCGTTGCGGGCGCGCCTGAAGCGCGAGGTGCGTTTGAGCTGCAGCACCGACGCGGGCCTGATCGGCGGCGCCGTGGTGCGCTCCGGCGACCTGCTGATCGACGGGTCGCTGCGGACCAAGCTCGAGCGGCTCGAGACTGACCTTACGAACTGACCGAAACGAAGGGTACGGCCGCGCTGCGGCACGGCCAGCAGAGGCAAGCGACATGTCCATCAAGGCTTCCGAGATCAGCGACCTGATCAAGGCCCGCATCCAGAACTTCGCCGCCGCTACCGAGGCACGCAGTGTCGGCTCCGTCGTGACCGTGACCGACGGCATCTGCCGCATCCACGGCCTGCAGGACGCGATGCAGGGCGAGATGCTCGAGTTCCCGAACAACACCTTCGGCCTCGCGCTCAACCTCGAGCGCGACTCGGTCGGCGCGGTGATCCTGGGCGACTACGAGCACATAACCGAGGGCGACACGGTCAAGTGCACGGGCCGCATCCTCGCGGTGCCCGTCGGCCCGGCGCTGATTGGTCGTGTCGTGAATGCACTCGGGCAACCCATCGACGGCAAGGGCCCGGTGGACGCGAAGGAAACCGACGTCATCGAGAAGGTGGCGCCCGGCGTGATCTGGCGCAAGTCGGTGAGCCAGCCTGTGCAGACAGGCATCAAGGCCATCGACGCGATGGTGCCGATCGGTCGCGGCCAGCGCGAGCTCATCATCGGCGACCGCCAGACCGGCAAGACAGCGGTCGCGATCGACACGATCATCAACCAGAAGGGCAAGGATCTCACCTGCATCTACGTCGCGGTCGGCCAGAAGTCCTCCACCGTCGCGAACGTCGTGCGCAAGCTCGAGGAGCACGGCGCGATGGCCTATACCATCGTCGTCGCCGCCTCGGCTTCCGAGTCCGCGGCCATGCAGTACGTCGCCCCGTATTCGGGCTGCACCATGGGCGAGTACTACCGTGACCGCGGCCAGGACGCACTCGTGATTTACGACGATCTCACCAAGCAGGCCTGGGCCTACCGCCAGGTGTCGCTGCTGCTGCGCCGCCCACCGGGCCGCGAGGCCTATCCCGGCGACGTGTTCTACCTGCACTCGCGCCTGCTCGAGCGCGCCGCGCGTGTCAACGAGGAATACGTCGAGCGCTTCACCAAGGGCGCCGTCAAGGGCAGGACGGGCTCGCTCACGGCCCTGCCGATCATCGAGACGCAGGCGGGCGACGTATCGGCCTTCGTGCCCACCAACGTCATCTCGATCACCGACGGGCAGATCTTCCTGGAGACCGATCTCTTCAACGCTGGCATCCGGCCGGCGATCAACGCCGGTATCTCGGTGTCACGGGTCGGGGGTGCGGCGCAGACCAAGGTCATCAAGAAGCTGGGCGGCGGCATCAGGCTCGCGCTCGCGCAGTATCGCGAGCTCGCCGCGTTCTCGCAGTTCGCTTCGGACCTCGACGCCACCACGTTGCGCCAGCTCGAGCGCGGCAAGCTGGCCACCGAGCTGATGAAGCAGCCGCAGTACGCGCCATTGTCGGTCGCCGAGCAGGCCATCACCTTGTTCTCAGTCAACAAGGCCTACCTCGACGACATCGAGGTCCCCCGCGCACTCGCCTTCGACGCCGCACTGCGCGCCCACGTCAAGTCGAAGTTCAAGGATCTCTACGACCGGATCCAGAGCAGCATGGACCTGTCGGCCGACGACGAGAAGGCGTTGAGCGCGGCGATCGAGGACTTCAAGAAGAACGGGACCTACTGAGCCGGTAACCGATCATGGCTGGCACGAAGGAAATCCGCCTCAAGATCAAGAGCGTGCAGAACACGCGCAAGATCACCAAGGCGATGGAAATGGTCGCGGCGTCCAAGATGCGCAAGGCCCAGGAACGCATGCGCGCCGGACGCCCCTACGCACGCAGGCTGCTCGCGATCACCGCGCACGCCGCGGGAGCGAGCACCGATTACCGTCATCCGCTGCTCACGCGCCGGGACACGATCAAGCGCGTCGGCGTGGTCGTCATCACGACCGACAAGGGGCTTTGCGGCGGCCTCAACACGAACCTCCTGCGCGTGGTGCTGAACCGGCACAAGGAATGGGCCGCCAAGGGTATCGAGGTCGACTACTGCGCGATCGGCGGCAAGGGCTTCGCCTTCATCAGCCGCATGGGCGGCAAGGTCGTCTCGCAGGTGGTCAACTACGGGGACCGTCCGGCGCTCGAACGCCTGATCGGACCAGTGAAGATCCTGATCGACGCTTACCTCGAGGGCCGCATCGACGAGGTGCACCTGTTCAGCAACCGCTTCGTCAACACGATGAAGCAGGACCCGCTGCACTCGACGATTATCCCGATCCCGCAGACGTGGACCACTCCGGAAGGCCAGGAAGTGGTCGATGCAGCGGGCCAACCCGGTGCACACGCCTGGGACTACCTCTACGAGCCGGATGCGAAGACCGTGCTCGACGAGCTCCTTGTCCGCTACATCGAGACCTTCGTCTACCAGGCGGCGGTCGACAACATCGCCTGCGAGCAGTCGGCGCGCATGGTGGCGATGAAGGCCGCGTCGGACAACGCGCAGACCATCATCGAGGAGCTGCAGCTCATCTACAACAAGAATCGCCAGGCTGCGATCACGAAAGAAATCTCGGAGATCGTCAGCGGTGCGGCGGCGGTCTAGCGGCAGTCACTCTCAATACTGAAACGTTAATCCAGGAAGCGAACATGGCACAGGTCCAGGGCACCATCGTCCAATGCATCGGGGCAGTCATCGATGTCGAGTTCCCACGCGAGGGGTTGCCGAAGGTCTACGACGCACTGGTCGTCGAGGAAAGCGACAATCCGCTGGCCGAGAAGGGCTTGACACTCGAAGTCGAGCAGCAGCTGGGCGACGGCATCGTGCGCACGATCGCGATGGGCTCCTCTGACGGCCTGCGGCGGGGCATGAAGGTCCGCAGCACCGGTGACGGCATCAAGGTGCCCGTCGGTCCCACGGTGCTCGGGCGCGTGATGGACGTGCTGGGCCGGCCGATCGACGAGCGCGGCCCCGTCGAGGCGAAGGAGCTGCGTGTCATCCACCAGGCGGCGCCAAAGTTCGACGAGCTCTCGCCGTCGCTCGAGCTGCTCGAGACCGGCATCAAGGTCATCGACCTGATCTGCCCGTTCGCCAAGGGTGGCAAGATCGGCCTGTTTGGCGGCGCCGGTGTCGGCAAGACAGTCAACATGCTCGAGCTCATCAACAACATCGCCAAGCAGCACGCGGGCTTGTCGGTGTTCGCCGGCGTGGGCGAGCGCACGCGTGAGGGCAACGACTTCTACCACGAGATGTCGGATGCGAAGGTCATCGTCCAGGAGGACCTCAGCCAGTCGAAGGTGGCGATGGTGTTTGGCCAGATGAACGAGCCGCCCGGCAACCGACTGCGCGTTGCGCTTACGGGCCTCACGATGGCCGAAGCCTTCCGCGACGAGGGCCGCGACATCCTGTTCTTCGTCGACAACATCTACCGCTACACGCTCGCGGGTGTCGAGGTGTCCGCGTTGCTGGGACGCATGCCTTCGGCGGTGGGCTACCAGCCGACGCTCGCCGAGGAAATGGGCCAGCTCCAGGAGCGCATCGTGTCCACCAAGGTGGGAACGATCACCTCGGTGCAGGCGATCTACGTGCCCGCGGACGACCTGACCGACCCTTCGCCCGCGACGACCTTCGCGCACCTCGACGCGACACTGGTGCTCTCGCGCGACATCGCCTCACTCGGCATCTACCCGGCGGTCGATCCGCTCGACTCGACTTCGCGCCAGGTGGATCCGAACGTGATCGGCGAGGAGCACTACAACACAACCCGCGCGGTGCAGGCCGTGCTGCAGCGCTACAAGGAGCTGCGCGACATCATCGCGATCCTGGGGATGGACGAGCTCTCTCCGGAGGACAAGCTCACCGTCGCACGGGCGCGCAAGATCCAGCGATTCCTCTCGCAGCCTTTCCACGTGGCGGAAGTGTTCACGGGCAGCCCCGGCAAGTACGTGTCGCTCAAGGACACGATCCGCGGCTTCAAGGCGATCGTGGCCGGCGAGTATGACAGCCTGCCCGAGCAGGCGTTCTACATGGTCGGCACGATCGAGGAAGCGGTCGAGAAGGCCAAGACGCTGCAGTAGCGGGACGGGGAGAGCGAACCATGGCAGCCACGATGCATATCGACGTCGTCAGTGCGGAGGAGTCCATCTACTCCGGCGAGGCGGAATTCGTAGTGCTGCCGGGCATCATGGGCGAGCTCGGCATCTACCCGCGCCACACGCCGCTGATCACGCAGATCAAGGCCGGCACGGTGCGCATCAAGGTGCCGGGCAAGACCGAGGAAGAGCTGGTGTACGTGCAGGGCGGCTTCCTCGAGGTGCAGCCCGACCACGTCAACGTGCTCTCCGACACGGCGATCCGTGCGGCGGACCTCGACGAGGCCAAGGTGCTGGAGGCAAAGCGGGCGGCGGAAGAGGCCGTCCGCGCGCGCACGGAAAAGCAGGGAATCGCGACAGCGGAAGCTGAGCTCGCGGCCATCTCGGCGCAGCTGCAGGCCATCCAGAAGCTGCGCAAGACCCGTCGCTAGGCACGCGCCCGGACACCGCGGCAGAAAAAAAGGGCCCGCGTGGCGGGCCCTTCGCTCAGACCGTCGCGTATCAGTTACTTCAGCTTGAGTTCCCGGATGTCCTCGCTGCCGAGAAGCGTGCGCAGCTTGCCGCGTGCCACTGTCGCCTGGGTCTGCTGATCCAGGGTCCCGAAGACTTTCTCGGTGATTGCGTCGGTCTTGGCATTCAGATCGTCCAGGGCCGCCATGTTCTTGTAGACGGTCACGAGGTAGAGATCGGGATCGTGCGGACTACGCGGATTGGCGGCATAGATCGCATAGTCGATGATCACCCCCGCCTTCTTCTGTTCCTCCATCGACTGCTTGTAGGGCCCGGCCAGGTACTTCATGTACTCCTCGAACATGCCGGGTTCCGTCCGGACTGCGGAGACGTTCATGACCACCCCCTCGGTGTAGGGTCGGTCCGCTGCCGCGGCTGTGCCGCCGGTGATCGCTACGAGCGCGAGAAGACCTCCAAGTGCGCAGAGCGCACGTCTGACGATACGCATGAGAACCCCCTTACGGCTTGTTGCGGTAGATCCGCGTTTGATGTCGCGAGGCGGCTGCCTCGCGAGTGCGCACTCTACGCCCGGGCCGGCGGGAACTCACGTTGCGCCGCGGTGCGGCAGCCGCGGCTGCTCGCTCCGGTACAATCCACGCGTTTGGCCCGGAGTGGATCCAGGAAATGCCTCTCAGCGTCGTGATCCTCGCTGCAGGCCAGGGCAAGCGGATGAACTCCGATCTGCCCAAGGTTCTGCAGCCGCTGGCGGGACGTCCGCTGCTGACCCACGTCATCGACGCCGCGCGCGCGGTGGGCGCGGCGGACATCCACGTCGTCTACGGTCACGGCGGCGAGCGGGTGCGCAAGGCGCTGCACGAGGACACGCTGCGATGGGCGCTGCAGCCCGAGCAGCTGGGCACTGGTCACGCGGTCACGCAGGCGATGCCCGGCGTGGCGGACGATGCGCTGGTGCTGGTGCTGTACGGCGATGTGCCGCTGGTGCGGCCGGAGACGCTGCGGCGGCTGGTTGCCGCGGCCGGCGCACACACGCTCGCGCTGCTCTCGGTGCGGATGAAGGATCCGGCGGGCTACGGACGCGTGGTGCGCGATCGCGGCGGACGTGTCGTGCGCATCGTCGAGCACAAGGACGCAACGGCGAAGGAGCGCGCGATCGACGAAGCGAATACGGGGCTGATGGCCGCGCCGGCGGCGCAGCTCAAGCGCTGGCTCGGACGCATCAAGAACGAAAACGCACAGGGCGAGTATTACCTGACTGACGTCGTGGTACAGGCAGTCAAGGACGGGATGGCGATCGAGGCGATCGTCGCCGACAGCGAAGACGAGGTGCTGGGTGTGAACGACAAGCAGCAGCTGGCCGAAGTGGAAGCCGTCAACCGCCGCCGGCGCGCGGAGGAGCTGATGGCCCAGGGCGTGACCCTCGTCGACCCCGCGCGCTTCGATGCGCGTGGCCCGGTCGAGGTTGGACGCGACGTCTACATCGACGTCAACGTGGTCCTCGAAGGCACCGTCAAGCTCGGTGACCGAGTGCGCGTCGGCCCCAACGTCGTGCTGCGCAACTGCGTGATCGGCGCGGACACCGAGATCTTCCCCAGCTGCGTCCTGTACGACGCCGTCGTCGGCGAGCGCTGCAACGTCGGGCCGTTCGCCCGTTTCCGCCCGGGCGCGGTGCTCGAGGACGAGGTGCATATCGGCAACTTCGTCGAGGTGAAGAAGTCGCGGATCAAGCGGGGCGCCAAGGCGAACCACCTGAGCTATATCGGCGACGCGACTGTCGGCCAGAAGGTCAACGTCGGTGCCGGGACGATCTGCTGCAACTACGACGGCGCGAACAAGTGGCCCACCGAGATCGGCGACGGCGCCTTCATCGGCTCGGGCACGATGCTGGTTGCGCCGGTCAAGGTCGGCGCGAAGGCGACGATCGGCGCGGGCTCGACCATCACCAGGGACGCGCCACCCGACAGGCTCACCCTGGAGCGCGGCAAACAGGTCACGGTCGAAGGCTGGAAGCGTCCCGAGAAGAAGTGACGAAGCCGCTCGTCCTTCGTTGAGGCCACATCGTGCGCCGGCCCCTTCATCAGGGCTTCCAGTCGAGGGAGTAGTCTTCGAGGTGGCCGTCGACGGCCGCGCCCACCGTCGGATAGAAGGTCCCGAACCGCTGGTAAAGCTCGAAGCGCTTGAGCTTGTCCTTGACCGGGTCCTTCATCTCGGCGAACCGCAACTCGATTCCCGCCTCGCGCAGTGACTGCTCAAGCTCGTCGAGCATGTCCGCCGACGTCACGTCGATGCTTGTGACGGGTTCCGCGGTGACCACGACCCGGTGCACTTTTGTCGGAGATTGCGCTACCGCATTCAGCACGCTCTGGTGAAACAACTCAGCGTTGGCGAAGAAAAGCGGGGCGTCCCAGCGGAACAGCACCAGGCCGGGTACAAGACGCGCTTCGGGATAGCGCTTGAGGTCGTGGTAGCCGCGGATGCCGTCGACGCGGCCGAGGACGGCGTGATGCGGCCGCCAGCCGTCCCACAGGAATTCGATGACTGCAAGGAGAACCGCCAGGCCGATGCCGGGGATCACGCCGAACACCGCCACGCCGACGAAGCAGACCAGGGACAGCCAGAATTCCCACGGCTGAACGCGCAGGATGCGGCGCAGATCGGCGAACTCGAAGAGACCGATCGCGGCGGCGATGACGACGGCGGCAAGCGCGCTGCTTGGCAGGTTGCGCAGCAAATTGGGCGCCAGGATGAGCAACAGCGCGACGAAGACCGCGCCGAACACACCGGTGAGCTGCGTCCTGGCCCCGGCTGCTTCGGCGACAGGCGTTCGCGAAGAGCTGCTGCTGATCGGGAACCCCTGGAAGAGGCCAGCGGCGAGGTTGGCCGCGCCGAGGCCGATCATCTCCTGGTTTGGATCGACCGGCGTGCGGGTCCTGGCCGCGTAAGTGCGCGAAAGGACGCTGGTGTCGGCGAACGCCACCATCGCGACCGCACTGCCGCCGATCACGACCTGGGCGAGATCGGCAAACCCGATCCATGGCAGCACGAACGAAGGCAAGCCCTGCGGCAGCGAGCCGAGCACCTTCACCCCCGCCGTCTGCTCGAGACCCAACGCACCGACCACGATCGTGGCGCCGACGACGGCGATCAATAGACCCGGGATCCGCTTGAAGGGCTTCAGTAGAAGGATTGCTACGAGCGTACCGGCGCCGACGGCGAACGCGATCCAGTTGGCCTTGCCGTCCAGCACGGCCTCGGTGATCCGCACCAGGTCGCGCAGCGGCCCTGTGCCGTCGATCGAGAAGCCGAACAGCTTCGGAAGCTGGCTGATCAGCACCGTGAGCGCGATACCGTTCATGTAGCCGTAGCGGATCGGCTTGGACAGTAGCTCTGTGACGAACCCCAGCCGCAGCACGCCGATCAGGATGCATACCAGGCCGGAGACGACCGCCATCAGGCTCGCCACGGTCACGGCTCGCGCGGGATCGCCATGCGACAGCGGCAGCACGACGGCGATGATCACGGCGGCGAGCGAGGAATCCGGTCCCAGCACCAGGATCCGGCTCGGGCCAAACAGCGCATACGCAAGGAGCGGTACGATCGTGGCGTAGAGACCGTAAATGCCCGGGACACCCGACGCGACCGCGTACGCGATTCCGACCGGGACCAGCATCGTGGTGAGCACCAGACCCGCCACGAGGTCGGCAGGCAGCCATCCGGCGTCGTACGACCGGAGGGTCTGCAGTCCTGGCAGCCAACGTATCCAGCCCCTCATGGATTGTCTTCGCCCGCACCGTTCGCTGGGTTACGGGACGACCGCTCGACCCGGGCCAGGCTCGCGCCCGGCGGCGGCCGTTGCTCAGTACACCTCATCGATGAACTTGAACGGATACTTCGGCTCGCGGTAACCGCCCCGCTTCTGCCGTTTCGGCAGCTTTATCTTCTCCCGTGGCAGCTTCTTGTAGGGAATCTGCTTGAGCAGATGCGTGATGATGTTGAGGCGGGCGCGTCGCGTGTCGTCGCTCCGCACTACGTACCAGGGCGCGAAGTCCGTGTCGGTCGCGGTAAACATGTCGTCGCGCGCCCTGGAGTAGTCGTACCAGCGACTGTACGACTTCAAATCCATGGGCGAGAGCTTCCAGATCTTGCGAGGGTCGTCGATTCTCTCCTCGAGCCGCCGGGTCTGCTGGTCGGGACTGACCTCGAGCCAGTACTTGATGAGCTGGATTCCGGAATCGACAACGGCCTTCTCGACCAGCGGCGCCATCTTGAGGAACTCCCGCACCTGTCGCTTGTCGGCGAACCCCATGACGCGCTCGACCCCGGCGCGGTTGTACCAGCTGCGGTCGAAGATCACGACTTCACCGGCCGCGGGGAAGTGCCGCACGTAGCGCTGCAGGTACATCTGGCTCTTCTCGCGATCGGTCGGTGCGGGCAGAGCCACGACGCGAAACACGCGCGGGCTCACCCGCTCGGTGATCGCCTTGATCACGCCTCCCTTCCCGGCGCCATCCCGTCCCTCGAATACGACACAGACCTTGAGTCCCTTATGCAGGACCCAGAGCTGCAGCTTGACGAGCTCCGCATGCAACTCCTCGAGTGCTTCCTCGTATTCTTTCCGCTTGAGCTTCCCGGACTTCTCGACGTTGGAACTCACGAGGCCTCCTTTATGCGCGTCGAGGAGCGCCGCTGACAACCCAGCTCGCATCGTCACGACCGTCGCTGGATCTTCGGCGATACCCTTCAAATGTTGTCTTCGAGCGGGGAAATCCAGCCACGCCGCTGGCCAGCTGCTCCTGCGAGAGGATACGCCCGTCGACGACCTTCCCAAGGGGTGTAAAGGCTACACAGAGAATTAGCCTCTGTCCCCCCTGGCACATTCTGTGAAATCGTACGATGCGGGTAGCACGCACCGGCTTAAGATCACGCACCGGCTCAAGATTGAGAGCGTATTGAGAGCGTTGAGTCAGGCAGCGACGGCGAGCCTGACTGTAGTTCCGGTTCGATGTTCGTAGACACTTGATTGCAATACAAATTCTGGTAGCCTCCGCAACCCATTTGTGAAACGGCCCGGTCGTGCCGCGAGATGTCCCGGCCGGGCTCAAGCCTCGCGCTAAGGATCAGCTCATGTGTGGAATCGTAGGAGCCGTCGCCGACCATGACATCGTCCCGGTACTGATCGACGGCCTGCGCCGTCTCGAGTATCGCGGCTATGACTCCGCCGGCGTAGCCGTTCTCAACGGCACCGGGACCATCAAGCGCCTGCGCACAGTGGGCAAGGTGCGAAAGCTCGAAGATGCGCTCGAGGCGGACCCGGCGCACGGCAAGCTCGGCATCGCCCATACACGCTGGGCGACCCACGGCGTGCCGAGCGAGCGCAACGCGCATCCGCACATCTCCCGCGACGGCATCGCGATCGTCCACAACGGGATCATCGAGAATCACGAAGAACTGCGCGCCGAGCTGCTCCGCCAGGGCTATGAGTTCGCCTCCGAGACCGACACCGAGGTCATCGCCCACCGCATTCACTACCACCTCGAGATCACCGGCGATCTGTTCAAGGCGGTGCGTGCGACCGCGGCGGAGCTCGAAGGCGCGTACGCGCTTGCGGTGATGTCGCAACACGACCCTGACCGCATCGTACTTGCCCGCGAGGGTTGCCCCGTGGTCATCGGGCTGGGCAAGGATGAGAACTATGTTGCCTCAGACGTCGCCGCGCTGCTGCCGGTCACGCGGCAGTTCATCATCCTCGAGGAGGGTGATGTGGCAGAGATCCGCCGCAAAAGCGTTCGCATCCTCGACCGCAACGGCAACTCGGTGCAGCGACCCGCCCACCAGAGCGAGCTTTCGGCGGACTACGCGGAGAAGGGCGAGTACCCGCACTACATGCTCAAGGAAATCCACGAGCAACCGCGTGCGGTCGCGCAGACGCTGCAGGAACGTGTTGCGGGCGGAAAGCTCCTCGAGGCGGCGTTCGGGCCCGCCGCGACCGCGGTCTTTGCGCGCACCGAGGCGGTGCGCATCGTGGCCTGCGGCACCAGTTTCCACGCGGCGTCGGTCGCAAAGTACTTCATCGAACAGATCTGCCGCCTGCCCTGCTGGGTCGAGATCGCGAGCGAATACCGTTACCGCAATCCGGTCGTTCCGCGGAATACGCTGTTCGTGAGTGTCTCGCAATCGGGCGAGACGGCGGACACGCTGGCAGCGCTCCGGCTCGCGAAGCAGGCGGGGTATCTGTCGCAGCTCGCGATCTGCAATGTGCCCGAGAGCTCGCTGGTGCGCGAGTCGGAGCTCGTGATGCTGACGCGCGCCGGGCCCGAGATCGGCGTCGCCTCCACCAAGGCCTTCACCACGCAGCTCGTGGCTCTCGGCATGCTGGTCGTGGCGCTCGCCAAGCACCACGGCACGGACGCCGAGCGCGAGCGAGGGCTCGTGCAGCGCCTGTTGGGAACACCTGCGCTGATCGATAGCGCACTCGCGCTCGACGGGAGGATCCGCGAGCTCGCGCAGCGTTTCGCCGACAAACAGCACGCCCTCTTCCTGGGGCGCGGACCGATGCACCCGATCGCGATGGAGGGAGCGCTCAAGCTCAAGGAAATTTCCTACATCCACGCCGAGGCGTACCCGGCCGGCGAATTGAAGCACGGTCCGCTCGCGCTGGTGGACGCGGAGATGCCGGTCATCGCCGTCGCCCCCAACAACGACCTGCTCGAGAAGCTGAAGTCCAACCTGCAGGAAGTGCGCGCACGCGGCGGAGAGCTCTATGTATTCGCCGATCCGGAGTCGGGCTTCGAGCCCTCCGACGGCGTGACCGTGATCCAGATGCCACGGCACGTGAGCTATCTCCAGGCGCCGGCGGTGTACACGGTTCCGCTGCAGTTGCTGGCCTATCACTGCGCGATCCTGCGCGGCACGGATGTCGACCAGCCGCGCAATCTCGCCAAGTCCGTCACGGTCGAATAGCAGCCCGATCAAGGGACGAACTCGAGGAGCCCGTGTCCATGAACGATCCGCTGCCCGCGGGCGCAGATCCGCGCTCACCCGATCCCGCGCTCGTCAGCTACACGCACTGGATGTACGCCTTGCATGCCCTGGGTGCGTTCATCGGGATCGTGAGCTCTGCCGCCGTTGCCCTGCAGTTCGTGTTCGGCATCCCGTCGATCATCGCGATCGTCATGAACTACGTGAAGCGCGATCAGGCTCGCGGCACCTGGCTCGAGGGTCACTTTGCCTGGCAGCGGCGAACATTCTGGTTCGCGCTGCTCTGGGTCTCGATCGTGTTCGTGCTCTCGTTGCCGCTGTTCCTCATCCTGATAGGCTTTTTTACATTCGGACTCGGTGTGCTGCTGATCGGGCTGTGGGTGATCTATCGCGTCGCCCGCGGCTGGCTGAGACTGCGTGACCGTCAGCCGATCGCGCCCTGAGCGCTCCGTTACATCGGGAGATCCGCATGCACGTTGCACAGGACAGGGTCGTCCTCATTCACTACACACTCACCAACGACGCGGGTGAGGTGCTCGACAGCTCCGAAGGCGGCGAGCCGCTTGCCTATCTGCACGGGCAGGGGAACATCGTTGCGGGGCTCGAGAAGGCACTCGACGGTCGCTCGGCGGGCGAGAAGCTTTCCGTCCGGGTCGAGCCGGCCGAGGGTTATGGAGTGCGCGATGCCGCGCTGGTGAAGCGCGTGCCGCGCCGCTCGTTCGGCTCGGCAGGAAACATCAAGCCGGGTATGCAATTCCAGGCGCAGCTCGAGCGCGGTCAGACGCGCGTGGTGACGGTCACCGCGGTCAAGGGCGACATGGTCACCATCGACGGTAATCATCCGCTCGCCGGCCAGAGCCTCAACTTCGCCGTCGAGATCACCGACGTGCGCGATGCCACGTCCGAGGAGCTCGAGCACGGTCACGTGCACGGCCCGGGCGGGCATCACCACGGCTGACCTCGGAATACTCGGCTCAGAGCTGAGATTCTAAGCTGCTCTTAGCGAGGGCTGACTGCCGCGACGCCGGTCTCGATGTCTTCGACTTCCACCGGCGGCAGACGGAAGTCGCTGTCGAGCGCGGCAAGTGTGGGCGCGTCCCGACCGTAGACGTCGTTGCGGAAGACGATCTGCCCGTCGGGGGTCGGCTGCGCCGTCCAGTAGAGGATCAATACGGGAATCGGCTTTGCCAGGTTGACCGTGCGCGTCTTGCCGCTGTCGATCACCGACTGGATCGCAGCGGCGTTCCATTGCGCAGGATCGTTGAGCACGAGTTCGGTGAGCTCGAAGGGTCGTGCGACGCGGATGCAGCCGGAGCTGAAGGCGCGCTCGTCGCGGTCGTACAGCGATTTCGCGGGGGAATCGTGCAGGTACACAAGATACGGGTTTGGAAACATGATCTTTACGAGCCCGAGCGAGTTGTCGGGGCCCGGGTCCTGCCGCAACTGATAGGGTATCGAGGTGCTGTAGCGGCTCCAGTCGACCGACGACGGCGGCACTTCGCGGCCATTGGCATCGATGACCCGGATGCGGTGGCGCGCCAGGTACCCCGGATCGCGCTTCACCGCGGGTAGCGTGTCCTTGGCCAGGATCCCGGGCGGGATCGTCCAGGTCGGGTTCAGAACCACGTAGGTGATTTCGGACTTGAACACGGGCGTCTCGCGGTACGGGCGCCCGACCACGACCTTCGACGTCCAGATTGGCTCGTTGTCGCGGAAATACGCGACGTCGAAACCCGCCACGTCGACCAGCACGAACTCGCCCTTGATCTCGTGCAATACCCAGCGGCCGCGCTCGAGGTTGACGCGCAGCTGATCGATGCGCGCCCCGACCGGCACGTTCATCGCGGCGCGCGTCCCGGCACCCACCGCGCCATCCGGCATCACGCCGTGCCGCGTCTGGAAGCGCTTCACCGCGAGCTCCAGCGAGGGATCGAAGAGTTCCGGCTCCGTGATGCGTGCGACACCGAGATCGCCCGTGATTTCGAGCCGCCGGCGCAGGACCGGCACACGCGGGTCCGTCATGCCCGGCTTGAGCGTGGGACCGTCGGGCAGCTCCGGCCAGCCGCCGTTCGCGGCAATGCGGCGGTACTCGCGCAGTTGTTCACGCCCGCGGCGATACCAAACGTGCTCGGGTCGTACCTCGATGAATGTCTCGACGATGCGGCCGCTGTCGAGCGCCCTGACAAGGAGTTCCCGCGCGTCGGGTGTGCGCAGCGGCCGCGACTGATAGTTCCACTGCGTGCTCAGTTTGACCGGATCAACCTTGCCTCCGTGCAGGTGAAAGAGCGCTAGCGCCATCGCGTCGGTCGCGAGCAGCTCCAGATCCGCCAGCTCCGCGGCGGCGAGGCCGGTTGCGGATCGAAGCTCGGTCCGCAGCGCCTGGAGCGTCTCGTAGTGGTAGTCCGCGGGATTCAGCCCGTCGAGCTCCGTGTCGCGCAGCGCCGCGATCAGGTGATCGAGCCGTGCGCCACTCGCCCACACGGGTGCGAACTGCCGGTCCTCAAAGATCGTTGCAACCGCGTCGGCGAAGATGATCCGCTCGCCCCGGACCGAGAACTCCTGCGCGTAGCGGAGCTCATCGATCCGCATCCGGATAGCCTCCGATTGCGGGCTTGGCGTGGAGCTCGCCGTTTCGGCGCCGGCCTGCGCGAGCCATGCGGCGAAAACGAGGGCTGCTGCGGTAATTGCAATTGGTCTCATGTATCCCCCAAGTCGCGACCTTTATCTTCAGGCCACGCGCGCCAGCTTCGCCGTGAGGTCGTAGGCGCTCGAATCCGTGATCGTCACGTCGGCCCAGTCGCCGGCTGCGAGCTTTCCCGGGCGCGCGATGCGCACCGTGCCATCGATCTCGGGCGCATCGGCCGACGAGCGCGCGACGGCGCCATCCGCACCGATCGTGTCCACCAGCACGTGCATCGTCCGGCCGACCTTCGCCGCGAGCCGCTCGGAGCTGATCGTGGTCGCAAGTTCCATGAAGCGCTCGTAGCGTTCCTGCTTGACGTCCTCGGGCACGTGATCCGGCAGGGCATTTGCCGCTGCGCCTTCGACCGGCGAATAGCGGAAGCAGCCGACCCGGTCCAGCCGGGCCTCGGCGAGCCAGGTGAGCAGCAGCTGGAAGTCCTGCTCGGTCTCGCCGGGAAAGCCGACGATGAACGTGCTGCGCAGCGTGATGTCAGGGCAGATTTCGCGCCACCGCCGGATACGAGCCAGCGTGTTCTCGGCGTGCGCCGGGCGTTTCATGAGCTTGAGTATCCGCGGACTGCCGTGCTGAAAGGGCACGTCGAGATAGGGCAGCACCTTGCCGTCCGCCATCAGCGGGATCACCTCGTCGACGTGCGGATACGGATAGACGTAGTGCAGCCGCACCCAGGCGCCCAGCGTGCCGAGCGCACGAACGAGGTCCGCGAACTTCGCGCGCACGGGCCGTCCGCCCCAGAAACCGGTCGCATAGCGCAGGTCCGCGCCATACGCGCTGGTGTCCTGCGAGATGACCAGCAGCTCCTTAACCCCGGCCTTCACCAGGCGCTCCGCCTCGAGCATGACCTCGCCGATCGGCCGGCTCGCGAGATCGCCGCGCATCGAGGGGATGATGCAGAAGCTGCAGCGGTGGTTGCAGCCCTCGGAGATCTTGAGATACGCGTAGTGCCGCGGCGTGAGCCGGATTCCTTGCGGCGGCACGAGGTCGACGAACGGATCGTGCAGCGGCGGCAGCTGCTCGTGCACCGCGCTCACCACTTCCTCGTAAGCCTGCGGCCCGGTGACCTTGAGCACGCTTGGATGGCGATCGGTGATCGTCTCGGGTCTGGCGCCCAGGCAACCGGTCACGATGACCTTGCCGTTGCGCGCCACCGCTTCGCCGATCGCCTCGAGCGATTCGTGCACCGCATCGTCGATGAAGCCGCAGGTGTTTACGACGACGAGATTGGCGTCTTCGTAGGAGCCGACGACGTCGTAACCCTCGGCGCGCAGGCGCGTGAGGATGCGCTCGGAATCGACCAGCGCCTTGGGGCAGCCGAGCGAGACGAAACCGACTTTGGGTGGTGCGGTCACTCGAGCCGGCATGCGCCGTTGGCGCGGCAGTGGTCGTCGTAGATCGGCATCAAGGCGTCCGGGCGACAAGCGGGCGGCCATTCTAGCGAAAGCCCACGCTCCGGCGGCCTCGCTGCTCCCCGCCGATGCCGTTGTACGGCGGAGTCCGGCTTGCTTACTTCTCCGCCCGGAACTTGAACGCCTGGCGTTTCGCCCCCGCGCGAGCGATTACGCCGATTCTCGCGGCACGATCTGCGCCGTGATTCGATTGCGCCCCCGCAGCGCCTCGATGAGGAGCGGCCCGCCCTCCGGCCATCGCGACAGCAGCCGGTGCAGGCCGTCGAGACCACCGAGTGCCTCACCACCGGCGCCGATGATCAGATCACCTATTCTCAGATCCGCAGCCGAGGCGGGACCGCCCGAGTCCACCTTCATCACTTCGATCGCGACACTGGTGTGCAGCTCGAGCGCTCGAACGAGACGTCGATCGAGCGGCCTGTCCCGGCCCGCGATACCCAGGTAGCCACGCCGCACGCGACCGTGCGCGAGCAGCTCCGTGAACACCCAGTGTGCCGTGCTCGACGGGACGGCAAAGCCGATACCCTGCGCGCTCGCGATGATCGCGGTGTTGATGCCCACGACGCGGCTCGCGCTGTCGGTCAGCGGGCCGCCCGAGTTGCCCGGGTTGAGCGGGGCCGTGTGCTGCACGATGCCCTCGATGAGCCGCCCGTCGCGGCTTCGCATCGCGCGGCCCAGTGCGCTCACGACGCCGGCGGTGACCGTGGCTTCGAATCCAAGCGGGTTGCCGATGGCAACTACGAGCTGGCCGGGGCGCAGCCCCGGCTGCTCGGCGATGCTCGCATAGGGCAGATCGTTGCCGCGGGCGCGAAGCACCGCGAGATCGGTTGCCGCGTCACGGCCATGGACTTCGGCCGGCGCGCGGTGACCATCCACGAATGTCACCGTCAGGCCCTGCGCGCGCCGCACAACGTGCTCATTGGTGAGCAGGTAGCCATCCGGCGTTACGAGGACGCCCGACCCTTCGCCCTGACGGCCGCGCGCACCCTCGACCGCGATGCTGACGACGGCCGGACCCGTCTTCTCGACCGCGCTTATGACGGTCTGCGAGTAGGCATCCAGTGCGGCCAGGTCGGCCGACTGGCCCGCATCGAAGGGAGCGCGCATGCGTGCTAGATGTGGTCGGCGGCGCGCGTTTCAAGCGAGCCAGCTCAGGGAGCGGCGGCGCTCGTGCCGCTGCCAAGCTCCAATTCCCGGCGGTACGCGTCGACCGACCAGTCGCGGCCGAGGAAATTCTTCGCCAGCGTGTTCATCGACGCCGAGCCTCCCGGCGCCAGGATCTGCTCGCGGTAACGCTGCGCGGTGCCCCGGTCCCGGAGTCCTGCGGCGCGGAACTGGCTCAACAGATCGCTCGCGAGCGCCTTCGACCACTGGTAGGTGTAGTAGGCGGCGCCATAACCACCGAGGTGGCCGAACGAGTCCTGCGGATGCGCACCCTCAGGCTCCGGCGCCAGCGCGTATCGGTTGTACGCGGTGTCGTAAGCCCGGGTGAGATCCTTGCCGCGCATGTCCGTGGAGTAATAGTCGAGCGAAACCACGGACAACCCGAGCTGGCCCATGACGCCAAAAGCTTCGGCAAAACGCCGGCCGGCATTCATTTTTCGGACCAGGTCCTCCGGAATGGGTTCGCCTGCGTCGTTGGTGGCGAAGGTCTTGAGCGTCGGATAATCCCACACCCATTCTTCGAGCAGCTGCGAAGGCGCCTCGATGACGTCGTTTTCGATTTCCGAGAAATTCTGCGCCGCGAGCGGCCGCTGACCGGCAAAGAGCCAGTGGATCAGATGGCCGAACTCGTGCAGAAAGACGACAACGTCGCTGTGCTCCATCAGGCCCTCGGCGAAATTGCACTCCAGGATCGCCACGGGCACCGCCCGGCCCTGGATACCGATACGAACCGGGGACATCTGGGCATGCGTGAATTTTCCTTCACGCGGATGCATGTCGAGATAGAAGCGGCCGATCACGTTGTCGCGCTCGACCAGCTCGAACGTCTTGACGGCCGGATGCCAGACCGGCGTCTGCCAGGGACGAATCTCGACCTGGAACAGCTCCTGGATCAGGGTAAGGATGCCCTTCTCGACCTTTTCGTAGCGGAGGTACTGACGAATGAGCTGAGGATCGACCGCGTAGTCCTCCTTGCGGATGAGAGCAGCGGCATAGGAGGTGCTCCAGGCGCCAAGGGTGTTGACGGAAGGGTCATCTTTCTGCAGGCGGGCCAGCATGCGGGCGGCATCGGCCTTCGCGGTGGGACGGGCGGCGGCGGCAATGTCGTCCAGGAAGGCCCGCGCGCGGACCGGTGATTGCGCCATGCGATTGGCAAGATCGAACTCGGCGTAGTTCTTGTAACCGAGCAGGGTCGCGAGCTCCGCGCGCTGAGTGAACAGCCTGCTCAGCACGGCGTCGTTGACGGGGTACGCGCGGCTTTGAAAGGCCGTTCGCAACCGCTTTCGCAGGTCAGCGCTCGTTGAGTAACGGGAAACCGGAAACACATCCGGATAGGCCATGGTGATGCGTACCTGGCCGTCGGCCTCCGGCGCGTGCGCCGTGATGTAATCCTGCGGCAGCCCGGCCAGTTCCTCAGGCCGCGCGCCGACGGTACGTTTGTCATCGGCGATGTTGCGCTCGAACTCGAGCGTCGTCGCCGTGATAACTTCCTGGAGATCCGCAATGCGCTTGCGCGTGGCATCGTCACGATCGACGCCCGAGCGCCGGTAGTTATCCAGCTGGCGCTGGACGGTGTAGCGCAACTCGGGTGCCACGCCTTTCGCATCGACTGCCTTCAGGCGCTCGTAGATCGGACGCGACATCGAGAAGGCGGTGGCCGCGGCCACGGCGCGCTGCACGCAATCCTCGGCCGCCTTGCGTACCGCGGCGTCGGGGTGCGTGTCCTTGAGCACCGATGGCTCGGTGTAAGCAGTGGTGACGACGAGGTTGTATGTGTCATCGTAGGCCGCGAGCAGCGAGCCCGGCTCGGTGGTGACCGGCATGGCTTCCAGGTTCGCTTGTTGGTCCTTTATCGCCGCAAGCCGGCGGTCGCACTGCTTCGTCACGTCCGCGGGGCCTTTCGGAGTGAGGCTGATCGGGCCGATCAAGGCATCCGACGACGGCGTGTGCGGAGCCGCCGGTGCAACGCCTGCCGCCGTCATCAGCAGCGTGGAGGCCATCAATTCCGTCAACCTGCGCATGATCGAATCCCCCGGTATCGCCGCGGAGCGCTCAGCATTACTTCAAGGCGTACAGATTTCCATCGGTGCTGCCGACATACACAACGCCCTCTTCCACCGCCGGCGAACCCATGATGGCTCCAACGGAAACGAAACGGTAGAAATCGACGTACATGTCCTGGAAGTCGCCGAAGGTCGGCGTCATCGTCTCGCGATTCAGGCTTCCATCCGCATTCAGGATTTTCATCGAGTCGCGCTTGGCGCCCTCGGTCTGGAACTGCCAGGCGAGATCACCGGTCTTCGCATTCACCGCATAGAGGCGCCCGTTGTGGCTGCCAAAGTACGCCAGATCGCCGGCGAGCGCTGCCGAAGAGAAGATGTATGCCCCGGCGGTGTATGTGAACTTGAGCCGCCCGGTGCGCGCGTCGAGCGCCATGAAGCGCGAAGTGTCCGAGGTGCCTACGTACACCGTGCCGTCGCGCACCGCGGGCGTGCCGTTCACCCAGGACTTGGATGTGGGGTAATCCCATTTCTTGCGCCCGGTGGCGGCGTCGAGCGCGTACACATGAGCGTCGCGGCAACCCACGTACACCATCCCATCCACCACCGCGGGCGACGACTGGAAGCCGACCTGGTTGTGATAGGTCGGATCCTGTCCGGCCTCGAACGTCCACTTCTGCTGCCCGCTCTCGGCGTCGATGGCGTAAAGCCGGCCGTCGAAGCTCCCTATGTACACCGTGTTGCCGGCCACGGCGGGTGACGCATGCACCACGTCACCCGTCGCGAACTTCCAGGCGAGCACGCCGCTCTTCGCTTCGATCGCGTACACGTTCCCGTCGCCGCTGCCGAAGTACACCTTGCCGTGCGCGACCGCAGGCGACGACGTGAACACGTCCCAGGCGTCGGGAATCGTCTGTTTGGGATAGGGGTAGCCATGCAGACCCTGCGCTTCGAACCGGCGCTCATGCTCGATCGCATAGACCCACTTCGGCTGACCCGTCGCGGCGTCGATCGCCGCGAGCGAACCCGCCGAGGAGACGAAGTAGACCGTGCCTTCATCCACGGTGGGCGACGAGGCAATCGGCCGACTCGACTTGAAGTTCCATTTTTCCTGCCCGGTCGCCTGGTCGAGCGCGTACAGGTGTCCGCTCAGACTCGCGATATACACGACCCCGCCGGCGACGGCAGGCGACGTGACGATCGGTCCTGCGGCCTTGAAGGTCCATTTCAGGGACGGCGCTTGCGCCGGGCCCGCGCCCGCGTAGGCGCCGCTGCGCGCGACATTGCCATGAAAGGTCGACTGCGCGACGGCGGGCGAAGAGACCACCGCCAGGAATGCCAGCATCGCGACCGGTCTCATCGTGGTCCCCCGGGTATTTCTTCGTGATGAAGCGCGGCCACGATAACGGCGCTTCGGCGAACGCGGAGCGGACGGCAGGACGGTTCGTCGCTCCTGCGTAACGGTTCGGCGATTAGGTGGATTCCGGCGCAGGCCCGTCCACCGCCGGTCCCGGTGGCAGGCTGCGGACGTGTACGTCCTGCTGCGGGAAGGGGATCCCGATCTTGGCTTGTTTCAGCGCATCGTGCACCCGGACCGCGAGGTCGGTGCGGACTGTGACCCAGCCGAAGAAGTCTTTGGTCCAGGCGCGGATTCCGAAGTTGAGCGAGCTCGGACCGAAGCCCGTCAACAGGACAGCAGGAGGCGGGTCAGTCGCTACCCGCTCGGTGGTCCGGGTAACTTCCTCGAGGAGCGCGATGACCTTTCTCGGGTCGCTGCCGTACGCGACACCGACATCGACGTCCAGACGGCGGTTCGAACTCGTGAGCGTCCAGTTGATGAGCTTCTCGGACAGCAGCGTGCCATTGGGGATGATCGCGTCGGCGCCATCGCCGGTGGTGAGCATCGTGGCGCGCATGCCGATCTCGCGCACCGTGCCGGTCGTGCCGGTGATTTCCACGACGTCGCCCGGTTGTATGGGCCGCTCGAACATGAGGATAAGGCCGGAGACGAAGTTGTTGACGACGTTCTGCAGGCCGAAGCCGATTCCGACGCCCAGCGCGCCGACGACGAGCGCCAGCTGGCTGACCTCGAAGCCTGCCGCAGCGAGTGCTATCAGCAGACCGAGCAGGAGCACTGCGTAGTAGGTCAGGCTCGAGACGCTGCTGGCGACTCCCCGCGGCAGCGACATTCGACCGAGGACCTCGTCCTGCAGGACGCTGCGCAGCGTCCGCGCGATCCAGAATGAGACGTAGACGGATAGTGCGAAGACCAGGATGTTGCCCAGGGTGAGCGTGATGGCGCCATAGCCGAACTCGTACGCCAGCACACCGCGGGTCCACTCCACCACCGGCCGCAGCGCGCGGAATCCGTTCAGGGTCACCAGCACCCAGGCGGCGATCGCCGCATACTTCACGAATCTCCAGAGACTCGTGAACAGTACCCCCGCGTGCCGGTTCAACGTGGAGAATCGTTCCGATTGGCGGCGCGCGATCACGAGCCGCGCAATCGCTCCGAGCACGGTGGCGCTTGCGAACAGGACCAGGCCGAGGTAGCCGCTGTCGAGCGTGCCGCGGGTGAGCACTTCTGCGAGCGACAAGTTGCCGAGCAGGTTGGCGGTGACGGACACCGCGAGCAAAAATACTCCGAGCCATCCTGCAGCTCGCGCCGCCTTCTTCAGCTTCGTGGCGCTTGCCGACGGCACACGCCGTCTCGCCTCAAGCAGTATCCACAGCAGTGCGGCCAGCGACAACAGCGTCACCACCAGCAGGTGCACGCGATACGCAAGCGCGTCGGCGACGAACAGGAACCCCAACCGTTGCAACACGTATAGCGCTGTGGCGGCGTACGGCCAGCCCCCGAGTGTCTGGAAGACCTCTTGTGGCAGCAGCCGCAGCACCGGGATCACTGCCATCAGCAGTGCCGCCTCGTGCAGCACGATGGGTGCGTCCGACTGGAACACGAGCGTCCCAATCAGCACCAGCACCAGCCAGGAAGAGAGAGGGCGGAGCAGTGCCTGTGTCGAGGACCGCATCTCCGGGTCGTGTGCAATCAAGGCCTGCGTCCGCTTGCGGAGCCAGACCAGGACCGGAAGTACGAGCAGGGCGAAGATGGCGTGCACCCAGAACTGCTCGCTGCTCGCCGCGAAATACTGGCGCAGGAACGTGCGGTCAAATGCCAGCGACTTGGTCTCGCCAGGACGATCTGCGCCGGGCAGGCGCCGCTCTCGCCACGCATTCCACAGCGCTGGCGCGTCGGATGCCCAGAGGCGACGATCGTAGCTCTCCGAAGCGGACGCAACGGCTCGCAGGCCCGCATCGATTGATGCCTTCACGGTGTTGGCCCGCCTGGCAAGTCCGAGCTGGCGACCGAGCGGGACGGAAAGGGCACGATCCGCTCTTTCGATGCGCTTCAGCACGTCATCGATGACGTCGACCAGTGCCGGCGGCAACGCTGACTGCTGCGCCGCGTCGCGGGTGGCCTGCCACTCGACGCGACGGGAGGCGAGCTGCGCGGCGTCCTCGGTTGAACGATCGAGCTCTCGCTGCAGCTCGCGTCGCCAGCGACCGAGTTGCCGGTCGAAGAACTGCCAGTTCCGCCGCAGGCTCACGAGCCGCAGGCCTGGGAGCTGTTCCAGCGGCTCGCTGCGAATGCGGGCACCCAATGCCGTCACTCCCGCCGTCAGGTCGTCGAGCGGTTTCTCCAGGTTGTCGACTGCGGACTGCGACGCGCGTCGCTGCAGGTCCTGGGCGAACTGCTGGTCCGCATCGGCGCGGGCCGGGATGTCGCGGGCCGCGATCGGGGCTGCAGTTGCCTTGTCGCTGTCAGCCTGACCCGTAACCGCCGCGACGAGGTCCTGTGCGCGGAGGGGCGCGCCCGCCAGTAGCAGGCACGCGGTCGACAGGAGCAGCCATCGCCAGCAAAGCGCGTGCCGCATTGCAGATTCGACCCCGGCTAGTGACGAGCCGAATTGTCGCATCACTTCGTGATCGCTCGCACGGCTGTCGAGCGGTCCACGCCGGGGAATCTGGCAGAATGCGCCTCGCTTGGCCCCTGACCTGCCTGTCCGAGCCCCGCGATGGATGGATCCGCATGCATGAACTCGTCAGATCGTTCCTGGAGTGGTATCTCGGCGCGCTCGACGCCGGCGGCTATCCGCTGATCATCTTCCTGATGGCGCTCGAGAGCTCGCTCGTGCCGCTGCCGAGCGAGGTCGTGATACCGGCGGCGGCGCACGTTGCGTATACGCGCGGCACCATGTCGCTCACCGGCATCGTGGTCGCAGGCACCATCGGCTCGTGGCTCGGCGCGACCGTCATGTACTGGGCCGCGCGGCTGCTCGGCCGCCCGTTGCTGATGCGATACGGGCGCTACGTGATGATCACGCCGGAGAAGATCGAGCAGGCGGAGACCTGGTCGGCCACCTTCGGCACCGTCGGCATCTTCATCTCGCGGCTGCTGCCCGTGATCCGTCACCTGATCGGAATCCCGGCGGGGATCGTGCGCATGGACTATCTGCGGTTTTCCGCGGCGACCGTGGTCGGATCGGCGATCTGGTGCACGGTGCTCGCCTGGGTCGGTGTGACCATGGGGCAGGACCAGGAACTGATGGCCGGCAATCTGCACCGGATCTCGATGTGGGTCGGCGGACTGATGCTGTTCCTGGGGGCGCTCTACTACTTCTTCGTTCACCGACACATGCGGCGGTGAGCCGCCCCTTCAGGTCCGGTCATGAGCACCGAAACTCTGGTGGCCGCGCCGGCGGCTGCGACACCGCCTGCGCTTCCCGCGCAGCGCGTCGACGCGTTCGGGCAGGCACGCGTCGACTACAAAACGATCGCGCTGCTCGCGCTGCCGCTGATGCTGAACAGCGGCCTCCAGGCCATCGTGAGCCTCACCGACACCTGGTTCGTGGGCCACATCTCGACCTCGGCCATCGCGGCGATGGGCGCCGTCTACTGGGTAGTGCTCCTGTTCCTGGTGCTGATCGGGGGTGTCGGGTTTGCGGTGCAGACCTTCGTCGCCCAGGCGGAAGGCAGCCGGCGCCGCTGGCGCGCCTCGCATGCCACATGGATCGCGATTTGGGCGGCTCTGCTTAGCCTGCCGATATACGCGGCGCTCGCCTGGGCGGGCGGCGCGATGTTCCGCGCGTTCGGCCTTGATCCGGAAATCGAGCAGCAGGCGATCGCGTTCTGGCGGCCGCGAATGCTGGGCGGTCCGCTCGGAATCGCCGTCTGGGCCATCCTCGGGTTCTTCAACGGCATCTCGCGGCCGCGCGTATCGGTGATGACCACGGGGCTGATCGCCATCACCAACGCGCTGCTCAACTGGCTGTTCGTCATCGAGCTCGACTGGGGCATCGCCGGCTCGGCGTGGGCAACCAATGCGAGCCTGGCCTGCGGGATCCTGTTCGCACTTCGGACGTTTCTGCGCCCGGATCTGCGTCGTCTGTACAGGACCCATCTCACGTGGCGACCGGATGTCCGCAACCTGACGCGGCAGTTCCGCCTCGGCGTCCCGATGGGCGCGATGGCTGCGGCCGATCTCTTCGGGCTCTCGCTTTTTCAGCTCATGCAGGTTCGCCTGAGCCAGGTGGAAGGCGCGGCGTCGCAGATCATCCTGATGCTTACTTCGGTTGCGTACATGCCAGGCATCGGTATCGCGCTCGCGAGCACGACGCTGGTCGGTCAGTCGATCGGCGCCGGCGATCGCGTCTGGGCGCGCACGCTCGGCAATCGCATGATCGTGCTCAACGTCGCATTCATGGGCGCGATCGGGGTGCTGCTTGCGGCCGCGGGCCCCTTGATCCTGCCCTCCTTCGTCAATGCCGAGGATCCGTCGTCCGCGGCAATCATAAGCCTCTCGGCATGGCTCCTCTGGATCGCCGCGGCCTACCAGGCATTCGACGGTCTAAATTTGAGCAGCGCCTTCGGGCTGCGGGGCGCGGGCGACGCACGATTCCCAGCGCTCGTGTTTCTCGTCCTGTCGTGGGGCGTGTTCGTGCCGCTGGCGCACTCGCTGTCGTTCGCACCCGGTCAGGGTTGGGTGGACGTGCTGCCGCAGTTCGGTCTCGGCGCGACCGGTGGCTGGGCCGCGATGGTGGTGTACGTCGTCCTGCTCGGCAGCGTACTGTTCCTTCGCTGGCGATCGCGCGCCTGGGAACGTATCCGGATTTGAACCAACTCAACGGCTCGGGCGCTCAGGTCCCCGTCGCTGACAGCGGTGGCGTCTCGCCGGTCGTTTGCTCGATCGCGTTGGCGATCGCGTCCTCGACACGCTCCATCCATACGAACTTGAGTTCTCGGCGCACGCTGTCCGGGATATCCTCGAGGTCCTTGCGGTTACGCGCCGGCAGCAGCACGGTGCGGATCCCGGCGCGATGCGCGGCGATCGTCTTCTCCTTGACGCCGCCAATCGGCAGTACGAGCCCCCGCAGGCTGATTTCACCCGTCATTGCCACGTCCGCGCGCACCTTGCGCTGGGTCACGAGCGAATGCAGCGCCGTGTACAGCGCGACACCCGCGCTCGGTCCGTCCTTCGGGATCGCGCCCGCGGGCACATGCACGTGGATGTCGCTCTTCTCGAAGAGCGT
>DATJKD010000153.1:0-16722 GCA_035491795.1 Steroidobacteraceae bacterium
GACGAACGGCCGCGCGATCACGCGGCCGATCCGGTATTCGTCGACCAGCTCGCGCGCGATCAGGCACAGGTCGAGCAGCCGCGCGAGGCCGAAGGTCTCCTCGTGGGCCGCGATCTGGAACACGCTGTCGGCCGAGGTGTAGACGATCGGCTTGCCCGTGCGCAAGTGCTCGTCGCCCAGCCGCTCGATGATCTCGGTGCCCGAGGCGTGACAGTTGCCGAGCACTCCCGGCAGGCGGCCGCGCTCGGTCAGCTTGTCGAGCAGCGCTTTCGGAAATGTGTTCTGTGGGCCGCGGAAGTAGCCCCAGTCGTAGAGGACGGGCACGCCGGCCATCTCCCAGTGGCCGCTCGGCGTGTCCTTGCCCGTGCTGAGCTCGGCAGCGTAGCCGTATGCGCCGCTTACAGCGACGTTGCTGTCGCAGCCCTCGGGAAAGCGCCCGCTGCTGTCGCGAGCCGCGTGCAGCAGTCCGAGCTTCGCGAGATTCGGTATCAGGAGCGGCCGCCCGGCGCGCGCGCGGCTTTCGGCAATGTGTCCAAGGGTATCGGCGCCGACGTCGCCGAACTGGCTTGCATCGTCGGTCGCCCCGATCCCGAAGGAGTCCAGCACGAGGATGACGGCGCGTGTCATGGCCGATTGCTCCATCCCTAAGTAGTACAGCGTCGCCATCAGCGAGGCGAAGAACACGATCACCGGCAGCGCTTGCCGGTTAGTGTCCCACATCCGCGGCAGAGGCAGGCGCACCGGCTAAACTTCGCACATGACAGATGACATGAGTGGGACCCGGCGAGCGGCGTTCGACACCAGTTCCGCTCGCGGACAGACCGCCGGGGCCGCCCTCATGGTCCGGCCGGCGGCCTTCGGCTGGAACGCGGAAACCTACGACAGCAATCGCTTCCAGGCGCGAAGCGCGCCCGACGATCCGGGGCTCGCGTCGGCAGCGCTGGCGGAGTTCGATGGTCTGGTCGCGGCGCTGCGCGGCGCGGGAGTCGCGATCCACGTGGTTGAAGATCGACCTGAGCCGCGCTGCCCCGACGCGGTGTTCCCGAACAACTGGGTGAGCTTTCACGACGACGGCACGGTCGTGCTGTATCCCATGCTTGCACCGACGCGGCGCCGCGAGCGGCGGCCGGAGCTGCTGCAGGACCTCGTGGTGCGCGGCCCATACTCGGTCACGCGTCTGCTCGATCTCACGCATCACGAGCTCGGCCAGCGATTCCTCGAGGGCACCGGCAGCGTGGTGTTCGATCACGTGGCACGCGTCGCCTACGCCTGCTTGTCGACGCGAACTCATCCCGCAGTGCTGCAGGAGCTGGCGGGCGAGCTCGGATTCGACACATGCCCGTTTGTCGCGAGCGGCCGCGACGGCACGGCGGTCTACCACACCAACGTGCTGCTCTCGATCGGCGAGCGATTCGCCTTGATCTGCTCCGAGTCAGTGGACGCGGATTATCGTGAAGCGACCCTGCACCGACTGGCGGCAGGCGGGCGCAGCGTCATCGAAATCGGCATCGATGCGCTCGAAGCATTTGCGGGGAACATCCTCGAGCTACGCGCCGCCGACGGTGCGGGTGTCCTCGTGATGTCGGCTCAGGCCCGCGCGGGCCTCGCCGCCGGTCAGTTCGATGCGCTCGCGTCCTGCGTCGACCGTGTTGTCGTGGCACCCGTCGCGCGCATCGAGCAGGCGGGTGGCGGCTCGGTACGTTGCATGCTGGCAGAGGTCTTTCTGCCACCGTGCCGGCGGGAAAGTTAGAATCCCGCCGGGATGGGGGGTCTGTGCTCGAACTCGGCGTAAAGAGCCTGATTGCCTACCTGCTCGGATCGGTGAGCGGCAGCCTGCTGCTCGGGCGCCTGCGCGGTGTCGACATCCGCGAGCTCGGCAGCGGCAACGCGGGGGGCACCAACGCGCTGCGGACGCAGGGCTGGCAGTTCGCGCTTGTGGTCATGGCCATCGACATCGGCAAGGCGGTGCTGGCGGTCGGCGTCCTGCCGGGCCTCGATCTGCCGCTCATCGGCATCAAGCCGCGCGTCGACCGGAACTGGCTCGCGGTCGCCTGCGCGATCGCGGTCGTGGTCGGACACGTGTACCCGCTCTGGTACGACTTCCGCGGCGGGAAGGGCGCGGCCACCCTGATCGGCGCAGTCGCGGTGCTGGCACCAGCCGCGCTCATCCCGGTGCTCGCCGTGTGGCTCCTGACGGTGATGCTGACCGGCTTCGTAGGCCTGGGCACGATGCTTGGGAGCGTCGCCCTGCCTGTGTATTTCGCGCTCGAGCGGCCGGTCGATGCGGCGCTCTTGAGTTTCGGCGTGCTCATGGCCGCCTTCGTCATTTACACGCATCGCGCCAACCTCGCGAGAATGCGGGCCGGGAACGAGAGTCGTGCGCGGCGGCTCTGGCTGCTGCGACCGCGATGAGCCCGACTGCGCCGCGACTCCTGGGTCTGCTCTGCGATGGCAGCCTGCACTCCGGAGCGCAACTCGCGGCGGCCCTCGGCGTGTCGCGTGCCGCTGTCTGGAAGCTGGTTGGCGAGCTGCGCGCAGCCGGTGTCGCCATCGATAGCCTGAGCCGCCGCGGCTACCGTCTGTCGGCGCCGGTGGAACTGCTCGACGCTGCCCGTATGCGTGCGCATGCGTGCGAGCAAGGGCGCCGGCTGCCGGACGAGCTCGAGGTGCATTTCCTCATCGACTCCACCAACGATCACCTGTACGCCGCGCCGCCACCGGCGCCGGGTGCGGCGAGAGTCGCGTTCGCCGAGTTGCAGAGCGCCGGTCGTGGCCGCCGCGGGCGACGCTGGATTGCACCCTTCGGCAGCGGGCTCACGTTCTCGATCTCCTGGACGTTCGCGGAGACGCCCGCCGATCTGCCCGCGCTCGGGCTCGCGCTCGGCGTGGCGATCGCGAAGGTCCTGAGCGGCCTTGGTGCGCAGCGCCTTTCCCTAAAGTGGCCGAACGATCTGCTGCACGACGGCCGCAAGCTTGGGGGGCTTCTCACGCAGCTTCGCCAGGAATCGGGTGGCGCGGCCACGGTCGTCGCGGGGCTCGGACTGAACCTCGCGCTTCCGGACGCGGCGCGCAACGCGATCGAGGCGGTGAATTCGTCCGATCACCCTGCACTGGCTGTCGCCGATCTCGCAGGCGCGACTCCACAGGGAGTGCCGTCGCGCAATCTCATCGCATCGCGACTGGTGCTCGGTTTCGAGGATGCATTGCGCGAATTCGCGACGGTGGGCTTTACCGGCTTTGCGCAGGAGTGGGCAGCGCTCGATGCGCTGCGCGGCGCACCAGTGCGAGTCCACCAGGGCAGCGAACGATTCGAGGGCACGGCGCGCGGCACGGATCGCGACGGCGCGCTCCTCGTCGAGAGCGCCGGACGCGTACTAAGGGTGTTTTCGGGTGACGTCAGCGTGCGGAGCGCCGCTTATTGAGCGGCTTGCCTCCGCAGGCATCGCAGCCCGACGCGGATGTGGCGGCAAGACTCACCAGCCGGGCCCGCACCCATTGCGGGCAACTGCTGGACGCGCTGGACCACGCGAGCGCGCGGCTCGCGAGCCGCCGTCGCAGCGCTCGCGGCGAGAGCGCCCACGCGGCGTAGCCCGCCGCTACGGCGACCAGGAGCGCAACCAGCAGATTCTGCAGCACGGGTGGGCCTCAACCAGTGAGCGCAACCGCGAGGCGGTAGGTGATGAAGGATGCCAAATACGCAAGCGCGAACAGATAGCCGGCCATGAGCAGGGGGTAGAGCCAGGAATTCGTCTCGCGCTTGACCACCGCGAGCGTCGACAGGCACTGCGGGGCGAACACGTACCACGCGAGGAGCGAGAGCGCGGTTGCCAGGCTCCACGTGGAGGCGATCATCGGCGTCAGGGCGCCGGCGAGCTGGTCGTCGGTCGCCGAAAGCGAGTACACGGTGCCAAGCGCGCCGACGGCGACTTCGCGCGCAGCGAGGCCGGGCACCAATGCGAGCGAGATCTGCCAGTTGAACCCGATCGGAGCAAACAGGTACTCGAGACCGCGCCCGATGTATCCGGCGACGCTGTACTGGATCGCGGGGCCCGTCGCATCCGGCGGCGGTGCCGGGAACGTGCTCAGGAACCAGAGCACGATCATCAGCGAAAGGATGATGGTGCCAACCCTGGTGAGGAAGATCCGTGTGCGCTCCCAGAGGCCGATCAGCAGGTTGCGCAGGTTGGGCCAGTGGTACTCGGGCAGCTCGAGCAGCAGCGGGTGATAGCTGGTGCGCATCACGGTGCGCTTCAGAAGATAGGCCACCGCCATCGCCGAGACGATTCCGGCGGCATACAGGATGAACAGCACCAGCCCCTGCAGGTTGAACGGACCGACGGCGCGGTTCGGGATGAATGCGGCAATCACGAGCGCGTATACCGGCAGCCGCGCGGAGCAGGTCATGAGCGGCGCGATCATGATCGTCGCCAGGCGATCGCGCAGGTTCGGGATCGTACGCGTCGCCATGATTCCGGGAATCGCGCACGCAAAGCTGGACAACAGCGGGATAAACGCTCGACCCGACAGACCGACGCTCCCCATCAGCCGGTCGAGCAGGTACGCAGCCCGCGGCAGATAGCCGCTGTCCTCGAGCAGCAGTATGAAGAAGAACAGGATCAGGATCTGCGGCAGGAAGACGAGCACGCTGCCGATGCCGGCCACGATTCCGTCGACCAGCAAGCTCCGGAGCGGACCGTCTGGCAGCGTCTGTTGTATGAACCGGCCGAACGCCGCGATGCTGCCGTCGATCATGTCCATGGGCACCACGGCCCAGCTGAACACGGCCTGGAACACGAGAAAGAGCAGCGTCGCGAGGATCGCGAGCCCGGCGACAGGATGCATCACCAGTGCATCGATCCGCCGCAGCGCGCGGTGCCGGACGGGTTCGGCGTAGCCGATCGCACGCAGGATGCGGCGGACTTCGCGCTGCGTGCGCTCGATTTGCGCAAGATCGGGTTCGCGCCATTCGACGGGCGGCGACGCGGCCGGCATCGGAACGCCTTCGAGCCGCTCGACGAGCTGGCTGTCGCCGTCGCGTGCCACGGCGACGGTCTCGACCACGGGTATTCCGAGCTCGTGCTCGAGCGCGGCGGCATCGACCTGGTATCCCCGCGTGCGCGCGAGATCGCTCATGTTGAGCGCCACGATCATCGGGATGCCGAGGTTCTTGATTTCGAGCACGAGGCGCAGATTGAGTCGCAGGTTGGTCGCGTCGGTCACGCAGACGATGAAGCGCGGCGCGGCTTCGCCGGATAGCCGGCCAAGCAACAGGTCGCGGGTGATCGCCTCGTCGAGCGTGGTCGGAGTCAGGCTGTAGGCGCCCGGCAGGTCGAGCACGCGGTACGAGCGTTCGCGCGAGGGTCCCTCGAACACACCTTCCTTCCGCTCGACGGTGACGCCGGCATAGTTGGCGACTTTCTGCCGGCTGCCGGTGAGCCGGTTGAACAGTGCCGTCTTGCCGCTGTTCGGAACACCAATCAGGGCTAGCGGAAACGCATCGACCATGACGGCCTGGGCGCTCATTTGCTGCCGCTGTCCTCGACGTCGACCATCACCGCCGCGGCCTCGCGGCGACGGAGCGCAAACACCGAGTTGCCGACCCGAACCGCGATCGGGTCTGCCCCGGGCCAGATTTCTTCGACTACCTCGACGCGCTCGCCGGGGCAGAAGCCGAGCTCGAGCAGCCGTCGGCTGACCGTCGAGCGGGAAGAATCGCCCAGACTCTGACCGTCATCGGCGACCGCGGTTACGACGCCACGAGCCCCCTTGCGCATCGCGGCCAGACTGAGCGCTGCCATGGGGTAAATGATACCAATCGTAATGAGAATCGTCTGCAATAGGCATCTCGGATTTCCAGCAGAATCGCGGGTGCGTGGTCACCGCCGGAGCGCTCCGTTACATACGTGATCTTGCTAATTGACATCGGCAACAGCCGGGTGAAGTGGGCAACGTTCAGGGAAGGAAAACTCGGGCCCCAAGGTGCGGCAGCCCACGGGTCCTGGAATGAGGCCGACTGGCGGCGCGAGATCGAGCAAAGCGGGGCGACCCGGGTGCTCGTGGCCAGTGTTGCGGACCCGGCCAGGAACGAGCTGCTGAAGGCCGCCTGCCGGGAGACGATCGGTCGTCCTCCCGAGTTTGCAAGCTCGACAGACACGGCGGCGGGCGTGCGGAACGGCTACTCGAACCCGGCGCAGCTGGGCGTCGATCGCTGGCTGGCCGTCATTGGCGCCTACCACCGGCATCGGGACGCCTGCTGTGTCGTCGACGCGGGAACCGCGCTCACGATCGACGGCGTCGACGCCACGGGCCAGCACCTCGGCGGTTTCATCGTCCCCGGGCCCCGCCTGATGGTGGAATCCCTCCTCACCGGCACCAGCGACCTGGCCGATCGCTGGGCTTGGAGGAGCACGCCCGACCCAGCCCGCTTTCCGGCGAACACCCGCGACGCGATCGAGCAGGGGTGCCTGATCTCACTCGCCGGCCTCGTCGCCAACGCCCAGCGCCGGCTGGAAGCCCGGGCGGGTCGGGCGCCGCGACTGATCCTCACTGGGGGCGGCGCTCAGGTCCTGGCTCCGTGGCTTACACAACCACCTGAATTTATTCCAGATCTTGTCCTTCAGGGGCTCGCCCATCTGACATAATCCGGGTCGCGAACGGGGCTGAGACCCGGTGCGGGGTTCGGTCCCCGGCGAGACGTGTATGATCCGCGCGTGGGTGGGCCGGCACCCGTCAACGGGCGGAGGAAAGGTGTTGAGAATCAATGTCTTGACGACTGTCTCAGTCGCGGTCGCCCTCGGCGCCATCGTGTCGCTGGGGTCCGGGTCCGCACGGGCGGACGTTGCGGCGGGCAAAGCCCGGTTCAATGCCGTCTGCGGCCAGTGCCACGACTCGGCAGACTTCGAAAATGAGAATCCGCAGGCCTTGGCGGCGACGCTCCGTCGCATCGTGAGCGGCGAGCTCAAGCACAAGAAGCCGCTACAGCTCTCGGACCAGGAAATCGCGGATATCGCCGCCTATATGTCGACCGGCGGCAAATAGCCACGGCGGTTCTAGTCGCATGCGCGCGCTGTTCCTGCTGCTCCTGCTGGCCAACGTGCTTTTCTTCGGCTGGTCGCGCTGGGTGGCGCCATCGCAGGCGGGCGCATTGTCTTCGACAAGCTCGCAGCCAAACCTGCGCAGCATCCGCCTCGTAACCGAACAGCCCGCATCGGGTCTGGAGCCAGTACCCGCCGATCGTTCGGCGCTCGGCGATGCGGTTGCACTGTCGGACTGCATGAGTGCCGGGCCGTTCCTGGAACCCGGCCGGGCGCAGGCGGCTGCCACGCGGCTGCGCGACCAGGGCTTCACGCTCGACCTCCGGCAATCGCGCGACGAGGTCTGGGTCGGTCAATGGGTCCGTCTCGATCAGCTCCCAAACGCGGATGCCGCGACAGCGGCGCTCGCGGGGTTGCGGGCCGCGGGTCTGACCGATGCCTACCTGCTGACCAACGAGGCGCCGGGCACGGTGATCTCGCTTGGCGTATTCGCGGACGCGCAGCGCGCGCAGGACATCGCGGGGCTCGCGCGCGACGCCGGTTACGAAGCAACCGTCGGCGATCGCTTCCGCACGGCCGATGTCACCTGGCTCGATATCGATCGTCGCTCGAACGCGGGCCTCCCCGCGCTCGAGTCGCTGCAGGCAAGCGCGGGCGCCGCGGCGCGGCTCGAACTGCGTCCGTGCCCCGGGCACACAGCAGTCGCAGCAGATAGCGCGGCAGAGAAAGAGGGCATCTCGACTGCCAGCGAATGAGCGAGGTCGGTCGCGGACGTCGCGCTAGAATCGCGCCCTCAGATCAGCTTCGCACGCGCCGGCTTAGCTCAGTTGGCAGAGCAGCGGTTTTGTAAACCGCGGGTCGGGGGTTCGATTCCCTCAGCCGGCACCACGTCGCGTCAGTCGGTGGACTGGATTGCCACTACGCGATCACAGCGCGGGCAGGTCGTGGGATTGAGATCGAGCGCCCACCAACGCCGCCCGCATTCGCACCGAATGCGGAAGTGAGTTTCGACGACAGTGGCGACGCCGGTTGGTTCCGTCGCGACCTCGATCTGCTCGGTCGTGCCCATGTCTTCCAGCACTTCGATGCCCGTGCTGTCCAATCGGCTCACGATCGAGCCGCTGGGCCGAACCGCTTCGCGCCACTCCGCAGGCGGCTCACGGTCGGGCTCGACGTACTCGGTCGGCCGCCGGCGCGACCATAGTGATTCGAACGTCCCCTTGAAATTCTCGACCGTCCCTTTGAAATTTCCGACGGTCTCTTTGAGGTCCAACACCGGCACTTTGAAGCCCATCGCTCACTACTCCCTTGCGCGCTCTACGGCGGCTTGGCTTATATATATACCTCCGAATCCAGCCGGATGCACGCGCGGCCGTTCGATACGCAGGTCACGATCCGTGGGGACGACCGGGGGCGGCGTTGGCACGGCCGCGCCTGCCTATGTCAGGATCGCCGTCAGTCAAACGCTGCCCGGAGGGCCCGACAATGGCACTGTGGAAGGAGCAATCGGGGAAGGAGACGGTTCCTCCCATGGCCGACCCCAGCCTGAATGGTTCGGAATCCATGACATATTCCCCTGATCGTCCGCTTCCCGGCACGGCCTCAGTCGAGCCCGCTCGTCGTCCCGCGACTGCCGGCGCTCCCGCAAAGGAGTCGCTGATTGCGGCGGATGTCACCATCGAAGGCAAGATCGAGGGCGCCGGGCACATCCGGATCGCCGGCCGTTTCAAGGGGGACGTGAACGTCGAAGGCAACGTCACCGTCGAGAGCGGTGCACACGTGACCGGGCAGCTGCGTGCGAACACAGTGGTCGTGAGCGGCGAGGTGCAGGGCAACATAGACGCCAGCGCCAAGGTCGAACTGCTCGAGACCGGTGTCATCAACGGTGACGTCAAGGCGGGTACCTTGACCGTCGCAGCCGGTTCGCGGATGCGCGGCCAGGCCGATTTCGGCTGGAAGGACAAGGGCCCCGGCGGCAAGTAGCCGCCGGGCCAATCATGCTCAACACCCGTGCCCCGCCAGGCACTGTCGGCCGGACCCGGTCCTGCCCGCACTGCAAGGCGACCATCCTGGAAAGCTCGGCGATCTGTCCGCAGTGCCGGCACCACCTGAAATTTGGTGCCGCGGCGGCGCCAGGCGAGCTCACGAAGTCGTTCTCGGCCCTGCGTGTCGAGGGCGCGGTTCGCCATCCGGAGCAGGGCGGCGAGTGCGAGTTTTCGGTCGTGCTCGCGATCGTCAACGAGCGCGGCGAAGAGGTGTCACGGCAGGTCGTGGGCGTCGGCGCGCTGCGGCCGAGCGAGTCGCGGACCTTCAGGTTGTCGGTCGACGTACATACGCGGGATCAAAAGCCGCGCTGAGATCGATCGGCGGCGTGCATTACCGACGGGAGCACACATGGCAGGCCCGGTTGGAAAGCTGATCACCCGGTTGACCGCGGGGATGCGGTTCCCGACCCTGTTCCTGATCGTCGGCGGCCTGTTTCTCGTGAATCTGGTCGTCCCGGACTTGATTCCGTTCTACGACGAGATCCTGATGGCGATGCTCACGGTGCTGATCGCATCGATCCGCAAGCGCGGCCGCACGCTCGACCCGGCTGACGGCGCCGGTCCACCAGACGATCAACCCTGACGCGACCACGGCAACAATGGCTCCGGGCCATTGCAGGCCGTGACGCGCCGGTCAGGAGCGGCGCATCATCTTGCGCGTTTCGGCAGTGTGCATCTCCTCGGCCGCGATCATCTCGCGCGCGAACTCCTCGAGCATGATGCTGCGGTCGCGCACCTGCTCGAGGAGCTTCCGGTAGGCGTCGAGTCCCTTCTGCTCGTGCTCGAGCGCCTCGCCCAGGATGTCGTCCACGCTGTGTTTGTGCGTCTCGAGTAACGGCCCGATGCGCAGCGATGGATGACCGCCCAGCGACGTGATGTGCTCACCCGCCTGAGTCGCATGCGCCATGGACTCGTTCGACTGGCTGCGCAGCCACGCGGTGATCGGGATCCGGTGATGACCGAAGATCATGAAGCTGTAGTGCATGTACCGAACGACACCCGCGAGCTCGAGCTCGAGGATCTCGTTCAGGGTGCTGATGGTTTGCTCGGTGTTGAGCTCGGAGGTGCTGCGGCTGGCCATGGTCGGCGCTCCCCGATGTGGTGCGGGGCAGGCTCGCCCGCTGTCCGATTGTAGGCGAGTACGCCGGTGGCGGCGATCAAGCTTGAGAATGCGCGCTCGCGCGCGGGCGATCAGCCGCCCTGGCCTTCCATCATTAGTCCGGTGCCGCCGCGCGAAATGTGCGCCACCACCGCCGTCCGGCGATGGATCTTGGTCACGACGCCGAGGCTGATCGCGAACGCGAGCTGCACCGTCTGGCCACGTCGCAAGCCCATGTCGCCCGTCTCGACGAACACGCCGGTGGCGCTCAGGTTTTTCGCACGGCACAACCTGCGCTTGCCCGTCGGCAGAAGCAGGTAGACCGTTGTACGTGCGCGATGTCGTGTCGTCAGTCGTCTTTCCACGGCGCAGCCCTGTATCGTTATTGTGTGGCTGAACACTTGCAATTATGCACGCCTCGCCGCGGGATGGAAGCCCGTCGCGCGCAGCGCAAGCGATTGACTTATGTCCAAAAGCGGCAGATTGAGCCGCAGTGGCCGCAATGACCGAGCGCCGCGCGGCCGAGGCTCCCGTTGGCGTGTTCGATTCGGGCGTGGGCGGGCTCACCGTCCTCGCGGCGCTTACCCGGGCGCTGCCGGCCGAGAACTTTGTCTACCTGGGCGACACGGCCCGGCTGCCTTATGGCACACGGAGCGCGGATTCGATCCGCCGCTACTCCCTCCAGGCCGCGGCCCGACTTCATGACAGCGGGGTCAAATGCCTGGTGGTTGCATGCAACACGGCGTCGGCTGTCGCGCTCGATGCGCTCGCGCACGAGTTCGCGCCGGCGCCGGTGCTGGGCGTGCTCGAGCCCGGCGCGGTCGCCGCCTGCCGTGCCACCCGCACGGGGCGCATCGCGGTGATCGCGACCGAAAGCACCGTCCGGGGCGGCGCGTACGAGACCGCGATCCGCTACGAGCGACCGACGGCGGTGGTGAGCGCGCGGGCCTGTGCGTTGCTGGTTGCGCTCGCCGAGGAGGGCTGGATCGACGGGCCAGTGGTCGAAGGCGTGTTACACCAGTACCTGGATGGGTTGTTCGATGCGGCGGGCGATGCGAAGCGACCGGACACGCTGCTCCTCGGCTGCACGCACTTCCCGGTGTTTGCACCGCTCATTGCCCGCATGCTGGGGGCGTGCGTAACCATCGTCGATTCCGCGGCAACGACCGCGGATGCGCTCCGGCGTGCTCTCGATGCCGCAAAGCTCACGCGTGCAGCCCGGGATACTGGAACAATACGTTTGCTCGCGACGGACGGCGCAGAGCGATTCGCGCGCATCGGCGCGACGTTCCTCGGCCGAAGGCTCGAGGCCTCGGACATCGAGATCGTCGATCTGGCCACGGACCCGCCGATTCTGCGATCCTGAACGCCTCATCCGGGCCATTCGCCCAATCAAGAGCACCCTCATGACACGAACGACGGCAACGGCCGCCCTTCTGTTTGGCATCGCCATCGCAGGCGCAACGATGACCGCGACCGCTGCAAGCCCGGTCACTCCCGCCTCCGCGGAAGTCCAGGCCCAGGCACGCGAGATCTATCGCACCATCATCGGCTTCGAGACCGTGGCGGGTAAGGGCCAGGTGCCCGTAATGGCGCGTTACCTGGCTGAGAAGTTCCGGTCCGCGGGCTTCCCGTCCGAGGACATTCACATCCTCCCCCTCGGCGAGACCGCCTCACTCATCGTCCGCTACGCCGGCGATGGTACCGGTGGAAAACCAATCCTGCTGCTCGCGCACATGGACGTCGTGGTCGCGAAGCGCGAAGACTGGACGCGCGACCCGTTTACGCTCGTCGAGGAGAACGGTTACTTCTTCGGTCGCGGCACCAGCGACATAAAGGGCGACATCGCGCTCATCGCGGCGACCTTTCTCAGGCTCAAGGACGAGGGATTCGTACCGAACCGCGACCTCATCATCGCGTTCAGCGGTGACGAGGAAACCGACATGGCCACCACCCGAAGCCTGGTCGGAGAGCACCGCGAGCTGCTCAGGGACCCGGAGTTCGCATTGAATGCCGACGGCGGCGTGGGCGTGCTCGATGAGGCAACCGGCGAGGCTGCGGTCTACTACGTTCAAGGCGCGGAAAAGCTCTATGCGACCTACGAGCTCACGATTCGCAATCCCGGCGGCCACAGCTCCGAGCCGCGGCTCGATAACGCGATCTACAAGCTGGCCGATGCGCTCAAGGCCGTGCAGGCTTATCGGTTTCCAGTGATGTGGAACGACTGGACGATCGGCAGCTTTCGCGCCGCGGCGGACGTGACACCCGGGTCGCTCGGCGATGCGATGAAGCGCTTCGCCGCCGATCCGCGCGACGAGGCCGCGGCGAACGTGCTCTACGAGAATCCGTCCTATGTCGGACTGACACGCACGACCTGCACCCCGACGCGTCTCACCGGCGGGCACGCGGACAACGCGCTGCCGCAGTCGGCGACTGCGACGGTGAACTGCCGGATCTTCCCCGGCGTCGGCTTCGAGGCGGTGCGCGCGGCTCTGGCGTCGGTGGTGGGCGAGGGCGTCGAAGTGCGGCTCACCGACGAGGGTGTGCCGAGCGACGCCTCTCCGATGCGCAAGGACGTGATGGCTGCGGTTGCGACCGCGGTGCATGCGAGCTACCCCGGTACGCCGATCGTCCCGCAGATGGCGGCCTATGCGACCGACGGCTCTGTGTTCCGCAGCCACGGCATCGCGACCTACGGTGTCAGTGGCATCTTCCTCAAGGACAGCGAGAGCTTCTCGCACGGCCTGAACGAACGCGTGCCGGTCAAAGGGTTCATGCATGGGCTCACGCACTGGTACGTGCTGATAAAGGAGCTGGCGGGGCGATGAGGCCACCGAAGCGGCGAATGTCCATCTCGCGACGCAGCTTTCTGGCGTTGAGCGCCGCTGCCACGGCGAGCCCTGTCGCTCAGGCCGTCACCGCGAGTAGCGATTCGCCAACCACCCCGACGGGTACTCGATCCGGTCTGGAGCGGCTCGACGCGCTCGCTCAAGGGGCGGTGTCCTCACGAAGCACACCGGGTATTGCTCTCTCTCTGTCTGGAAGGCCGGCAAACAGATCCATTCATGCACCGTCGGCATGGCGAACCTCGAATGCGGGAGCCGTGTGACCGATGCGAGTATTTTCCGTATCGGGTCCGTGACCAAACAATTCACGGCCGCATTGATCCTGAAGCTGGTGTCTGCGGGAAAACTCTCGCTCTCCGACCCGGCCCAAGAACACCTGCCAACGCTGTCCACGCGCGAGCCATTCACGGTACTGGAGCTTCTGAATCACACCGCGGGCGTGCGCGACGGCGACTACGACACCGCCGGTCTGCGCCAGCACACTCAGATCGAGGTCGCCGAACGCATCGCCGGACAAAAGCCGTTCTTCGATTTCCGACCGGGCACCGCGTGGCTCTACAGCAACGCGAATTACATTCTGATTGGAGCGGTCGTCGAGCAGGTGACGGGAATGCCGCTTGCGGAAGCCGCTGCCAGGCTGTTGTTCGACCCGCTTGGTCTCGAGCACACCGCCTTCGACACCGCCGCCGATGTCGTCACGGGTCGAGTCTCGGGGTATACGCCGACAGACGTGCCGAACACGCCGTTCCAGAACGCCGAGTACGTCGACGCGCGCCTGGCGGGTGGCGCCGGAGCGATGCGTTCAACCGCCTCGGATCTCTGTCGCTGGCATCACGCGCTATTCCACGAGAACATCCTTCCGGATGCGTTGACCGCGACGATGACGATGCCGGGCAAGTTGAGAAACGGGCAACTGGCAACTACCAACCGCTTCTCTTCCGCGGATAGCGCCATGGTAGACGCGCAGTACGGACTCGGACTGTTCCTCGACAACGCCACGAGGGACGAATCGCTGATCGCGGGACACCACGGCGGTATCAACGGCTTAGCGTCGTATCTGGCGAGCCATCCGTCCTCGGGTCTCAGCTATGCCTGCCTGTGCAATGCGGACACGCACCCGGGCTTGCCGTTCCGTGACATCCGCAGAACCGTCTTCTCTGAAATCCTCAAGGCGGCGACGACGGGGTAAGGCAACGTGACAATCACCTCACACTGATTCGCGCCGCTCCAGCTCCTCGATCGTCTTCGGCCAGTCGTCCTTGAGGAGGCGTGCTAACGAGCGGTCCGAAAGCATGCGTCCTCCGGTCTGGCACCGAGGGCAGTAGTTGGTCTCGTTCTCCGCGTAACGTATCCGCTGCACGCGCGTGCCGCACACGGGGCAGGGTTTGCCGTAACGGCCATGCACGGCCATTCCCTCGCGGAAGGCGGTCACGTTTTCGGGAAATCCGCTCGCCGCCTCCTCCCGCAGTCGCGCGGTCCAGTCCTCGAGCACCCCGCGCGTCGCCTCGAACAATCGATCGAGCTCGGCGGGTCCGATCGAACGCGTGAACGCGAGCGGCGAGAGCCGCGCACGGTGCAGGATCTCGTCCGAATAGGCGTTGCCGATGCCGCTCAGGATGCGCGGGTCGGTGAGCGCGCGCTTGAGCGTGTGATTCGCCGCGGTGATGCGCGCGGCGAAGGTCGCAGCAGTCGCATCGGCGACCTCGAGACCGCCCGGGTCGTGCGCGGCCAGCGCCGGTGCGCCCGCCACGACGTATAGCGAAGCCCGTCGCTTGGTGCCGGCCTCGGTCAGGGTCAGTGAGCCGTTGTCGAAATCGAACGTAGCGAGCGCTGCGCGCTGCTTGCGCGCCTTACCCGCCGCATACCAGTGCAGGCGGCCGGCGATCATAAGATGCAGCACCAGCCAGAGCTCGCCCTCGACGCCGATCGCGATCCGCTTGCCGAGCCTGCGCACCTCGCGCACGACCCGGCCGGCGAGCTCCTGCGGCGACGGTGCGAAACTGCGGAGCAGAAACGGTTTCGCGATCGTCACCCGCTCGAGGCGGTGACCCACGACCCGCGCCGCGATGGCGTCGACATAGACGCTGACGTCGGGCAGCTCGGGCATCGAACGGTACGACCGTCGCGGGCGAGCGCCGCTCGCGTTCAGCCGCGATCCAGCAGCGCGAGACCGGCTTCGTTGTACCGTGCACCGGACACCGTGTCCGGCGCAAAGGTCTGGTCGAGCAGGAACTGATCGCAGGCGGCGAGCTTGAGCGACACCGCGGCCAGGTTCTCACGCAGCCGCGCGCGGCGGGTCGTGCCGAAGATCGGCACGACGTCCGGACCCTGGCCCAGCAACCACGCGAGCGCGACCTGCGCGGGCGAGGCGCCGACCCGGGTGGCGAGACCGCGCAGGCGTGCGACCAGGGCCATGTTCTGGTCGTAGTTCTCCCCCTGCAGCCGCGGCTGGTTGCGGCGAAAATCACCCTCGGGGAGGTCTTCGGCACGGGTCAGGACGCCGGTCAGGAAGCCTCGGCCAAGCGGCGAGTAGGGCACCACACCGATCCCGAGCGCCCGGCAGGTGGGCAGGATCTCGCTCTCGATACCCCGTTCCCAGAGCGAGTACTCGGATTGCAAGGCGCTGATCGGGTGGGCGGCGTGCGCTCGCCGGACGGTCGCGGCGCTCGCCTCGGACAGCCCCAGATAACGAACCTTGCCGGCCTGGACCAGCCCGGCCATGGCGCCGACCACGTCCTCGATCGGCACGGCCGGGTCCACACGGTGCTGGTAGAGGAGGTCGATCCGGTCGGTGCCCAGCCGCTCAAGGGAAGCCTCGACCACCTCGCGAATGTGATCGGGCCGGCTGTCGCGGCCCGAAATCTGGCCGTCAGCGCTGATCCGGAACCCGAACTTGGTGGCGAGGATCACCCGGTCGCGGCGCTCGCCCTTGAGCAGCCGACCGACCATTCGCTCATTGGTAAAGGGCCCGTAGACCTCGGCCGTGTCGAACAGCGTAATGCCGGTGTCGACCGCCTCGAGCAGCGTCGCTTCGGCCTCCGCGGCATCCCCGCCGCCCGAGTAGGCCCAGGTCATCCCCATGCAGCCGAGCCCCAGCGCCGAGACCGTCAGACCCTCCCCGCCCAGCCTCCGTTGTTCCATGGCGACCTCCACATTGACATGTTCCCGTGGCCAATTGAAAATACGCGGCTCTCCGTCCGCGGAGGGGTACCCAAGCGGCCAACGGGAGCAGACTGTAAATCTGCCGGCTTATGCCTTCGTAGGTTCGAATCCTACCCCCTCCACCATGTCTGGTGAGTGGGAGGCGTAGGCCTCGACGGGCACAGGTCGGCTGGCGCTGCGGGTGTAGTTCAATGGTAGAACCTCAGCCTTCCAAGCTGATGGCGTGGGTTCGATTCCCATCACCCGCTCCAGTCCTTCTGGGCCGGGTGAGTGAAAGGTCGAGGCCCACGTAGCTCAGTCGGTAGAGCACGTCCTTGGTAAGGACGAGGTCACCGGTTCGATTCCGGTCGTGGGCTCCAGGTCGAGTGGCGAGAATTCAGAACATCCGAGGTAAAGGTCGTGGCTAAGGAAAAATTTCAGCGTACGAAGCCGCACGTGAACGTAGGGACGATTGGGCACGTGGATCACGGCAAGACGACGCTGACGGCGGCGTTGACGAAGGTGATGTCGGAGACCTTTGGCGGCACCTTCATGGC
>DATJKD010000154.1:0-4800 GCA_035491795.1 Steroidobacteraceae bacterium
CCCGAACACGGACACGCTCGCCACATTGCGATTCGGGATGCCGCCAAGATTGTGCGTGAGTCCCAACGCGGGTGAGCCGATCTGCCGCTCGCCGGCCCGCCCCAGCAGCTGCGTATAGACCTCGTACGCCATGCGCAGGCCGGACGCGCCCACCGGGTGACCAAAGCACTTCAGCCCGCCGTCGGGCTGGCAGGGGATCGCGCCGTCGCGGTCGTAGCGGCCATCGAGCACGTCGTGCACGGCCCGACCGGCGTCGGACAGGCCGAGATCCTCCATGAGAACGAGCTCGGTGATGGAGAAGCAGTCGTGGACTTCGATCAGGTCCAGCTCGCGCCGCGGGTCGCTCAAGCCAGCCTCGCGGTACGCGCGCTGCGCAGCGACGGGCGTCGTGATGGTATGACTGCCGTCCCAGCTCGCATGAGCCAGCTCGACGCCGTTCGACGGCGCGAGCTGCAGCGCCTTGATCGTCACCATGTCGCGTCGTCCAAGCGACGCCGCGATCGCCGGTGTGGTCACGATCGCGCACGCGGCGCCGTCACTCACGCCGCAACAGTCGTACAGGCCGAGGGGGTAGGCGACCATCGGCGCCTCGAGCACCTGCTCGATGCGGATCCGGTTGCGCAGATGTGCCTTCGGGTTACGCACGGCGTTCTCGTGGCTCTTCCAGGACACGTGCGCCATGGCGCGCTTCAAGGTCGCCATGTCATGGCCATGGCGGGCAGCATATGCGCCCGCGAGTTGCGCAAACGCGCCCGGCGGCGTGAAGCCGGGTTGCCAGAGGTCCTCGAACGTCCCCTTGGTGCGCTCGGGCAGGCCGGAAAAACCCGTGTCCTTGAGCTTCTCCACGCCCATCGCGAGCGCGATGTCGACGGCGCCCGCGGCGACGGCATACGCCGCGCCGCGCAGCGCCTCGGTGCCCGTGGCGCATAGGTTCTCGACGCGCGTCACCGGCACATTGGGCAGGCGCAGCGCCATCGACAGCGGCAACCCGGACTTCGACGTGCTCTGTTCCTGGTAGAAGACGCCCAGCCAGGCCGCCTCGATGCGATCGCGCTCCACTCCCGCATCGGCAACCGCCTCGGCAAAGGCTTCCAGCATCAGGTCGTCGGCGCCGCAGTCCCAGCGCTCGCCGAAACGCGAGCAGCCCATGCCGATGATCGCCACCTTGTCGCGGATGCCGGTTGCCATCGCTATCTCGCGACCGTGGCCTTCCAGAAATAACGGCGGTAGCCGCGCACCGCATCCACGTCCTTGACGCGGAACACGAAGCGAACGCGCGTGCCGACCTCGAGCTCGCCCGGACGGGTATCTGTGAAATCGGTGAAGATGTTCCCGCCGCCATCGAAGGCCACGTTGCCGTACACGAGCGGCGGGTCGCGCGTATAGGCCAGCCAGTCCTCGGTATACGTCTTCACCAACCCACCCGTGTCCGCGAGCGGCTGCTCGTCCTGCGTGTCGAACGCACGACACTCGGGATTCACGCAGGCGCGCGTGCGCGGGTACTGAACCGTGTCGCAGCGCCGGCAGCGGCCGCCCACGAAGGCCGTGACGTCGCGGTGACGACGCCAGGCCACGGTCTGCGCGGTGCGTGCGTCGCGCTCGGCGCGCTTGCCCCAGTCCATTTCGACGACGCCGCAATGCGACAGGAAGCGCAGGTAGTCGGGATCGACGACCCCGTTCGCGAAGGCCGCTTCCGCTGCGCCGCGCCGCGCGGATCGGACGCCCTCCGTAGCGCGCAGCAGTATGGCGTCGGCACCCTGGCCAAAGCCGGTCAACAAAATGAGCTCGCCAGGCGACGTCCGCTCGAGACACTCCGTAAGCAACAGCAGCGGATGTGGCACCCCCGTATCGCCGCAGGCGTCGAACCGGTCCGCGACGACGCTCGCCTCCTGCAGGCCCGCGGCCCGAGCGATCGACTGCGAGACGCGCGCCGCGGTGGGAGCGATGAAATGCGTGACGCGCGCAGGCGTGACTGCAGCGCGCTCGAGCGCCAGCCGGATTGCGTTCGGCAGGAACGCCAGGTAGCCCTCGTCCCGGACCCAGCGCTCCTCGAGCGAGTAGTCAAAAACGTCTCCGGTCTCGCGATACTGATCGACGAAGTCGCAGGCCAGGGAGACATGCGCGACTCGTTCCGCGATGAGGCCGGGACCACGACCAACGAGCACGCATGCCGCGCCGTGACCGTAGGCGGCTTCCTGCGGACTGCCGGGACGGGCCACCCGGCGATCCGCTGCCATTACCAGCCCATCGTCCGCCTCGCTCGGACGCTCGAGCGCGGCGATCAGCGCGCCGGTTCCGCTCCTGCGCGTCGACCCGAAATCGAGCGTGGCGCATTGCTCACGCAGCCCCAGCGCTGACGCTGCCAGGCCGGCGTTCGATCGGTCGGCAAAGGTCGGGGTGGTGGAGGCGAGGCCCACCCAGCCGATACGCCCGCGATCGGCGCCGTCGAGGCAGCTGCGCGCGGCTTCAACCGCCATGGTGATGCTGTCCTCGTCCCAGTTGCAGAAACTGCGGTGGCCAGCGGCGGTCGCGACACGGCCGCGCGCCCAGGCGGTCGCTGTCGCGATCGTCGCCCGCTCGATCCGCGCCCGGGGCAGATACGCGCCGCATGCCCTCACGCCCAGCGATGCCTCACTCACGAATCAATTCTCGTAATAGCGTTCCAGCAGCGACGGCACGCGGAGATTCTCGGGGATGGCGATGCCGGCGCGGGCGATGCGGCGATCGAGCTCCTCGTGCCAGTGATAGATCCGTCGTTCCTGGTAGTTGAGCGTCATGCCGCGAAAGCCGGGCGACTGCACCGATTGCTGGATCTGTTCGGCGAACTGTGTGTCCTCTGCCAGGATTCGGTCGAAGTTCGAGATGCGTGTCGGCCACAGCGGGTGCAGCTCTCCGCCGCCCCAGTCCGGTGCGAACCAGTGGCATTCGATGCGCATCGTGTCCGGTCCCGTTGGCCAGTAGAGCAGGAACGGGCAGCCCGAGGGATCAATCGGCGCGACCAGATTGGGATAGAAGTTGAACGACGGGTTGTTGTGCGTCGAGATGACGCTCGCGGTCTCGACCCGTTTCATCCCGCGAGTGCCGGGGTCCACCCAGTCGGGGCGGCGGTTGGGCGTGACCATCAGTGAATGCCCGTTGCGATAGAGCGCAATCGTCGTGCCCCGGTAGTCCAAAAACCGGTCGACCGTGCCCTGGTGTATCGACTTCAGGTGATAGACCTCGAGAAACGCATCGAGCAGGACCTTGACGTTGCATTTCAGGTCGAAGCCGTGTTTCTCGACGAAGCGAAAGGTCTCGGGCTGGAACTGTCCGAACTGCGCCGGGAACGGATCGAGGTACTCGAGCAACGGCGGGGCATCCGGGTCCTCGCTCACGAACACCCAGTTCGCGAACTGCTCGCAGCGCACCGCGGTGAGTGAGTGCGCGGCGACGTCGAGACCGACGAAATCGCGTTTGTCGCGCAGGTTGACCAACTGCCCGTCGAGAGCGTAAGTCCAGCCGTGATACGAGCAGACGAGCCCGTCGCAGTGACCTTGCGCCTGCTTCACGAGCGGTGCGCCGCGATGCCGGCAGGTGTTGTAGAAGGCACGGATTTTGAGATCACGCCCGCGGAGAATCAGGATCGGCGCGCCGGTACTCTGCCAAAGGAGGAAGTCACCCGCGCGAGGCAACTCGTCCGAGTGACAGGCGTAGAGCCAGGTCCGCTTCCATAGACCGCGGCGTTCCGATTCGAGAAACGAGGCATCGTTGTAACGGCCGCCCGGGATGCGCGGCAGGCGCGGAAAGTCGTCGGGTGGGCCGGAGCGATTGGTCTCGTACTCCATACCCTCGAGCACGCGCCGCGTCAGGCGTTCCGTGACGCTCGGATCCATGGCCGCACCTCTAGTGGACAGGCAAGGATTATAGAGTCGGGTGGCTCAGAAAGAAACAAGCATGACTGTTTTTTTCAGGTCACCGCGCCTATAGTGTCAGAACCGGTGTGTACCGCGCTTCCGGGGGAGACCTGTGAGCGAACTCATCCTCCATCATTTTGATGTGTCCCCGTATGCAGAGAAGGCGCGGCTGATGCTCGGGATCAAGCAACTGGCTTGGGACAGCGTCCAGATCCCGATGATCATGCCAAAGCCGGACCTGGTCGCGCTGACCGGGGGGTATCGCAAGACACCGGTGCTGCAGGTCGGTGCCGACATCTACTGCGACACGAACTGCATTGCGCGCGAGCTCGAGCGACGTTACCCGGCACCGACGCTGTTTCCGGACGGCGGTGCGGGCGTTCCGATCGCGCTCGCCGCGTGGGGCGATCGGTATTTCGAGCCGGGCGCCGGCCTCGCGATGACGGTGAACGTGGCCCTGCCCGCGGACCTCATCAAGGATCGGCGCGAGTTCTTCTCCCACATGGATTTCGATGCCTTCAAGTCGAGGGTGCCGCACCTGTACGCGCAGCTGCTCGCGCACACCGCCCTGGTGGAGGAGCAGCTCGAGGACGGGCGGGCCTATCTGCAGGGTGCACGCCCGGGGCTCGCGGACATAACGGCTTTCTACGTGATCTCGATGGTGCGCGGCTTTCTCCCTGAGGCCGCGAGCCTGCTCGCGCCGTTCGCACGGCTGCAGGCCTGGGAAGCCCGGGTTCGTGCGATCGGCCATGGTCGACCGAAGGCCATCGACTCGGCGCAGGCCCTCGCGGTCGCGCAGCGGTCGCAGCCGGCGCCTGCGCGAGGTGTCGAGGCAGGCGACCGCCTCGGCCTGCGTGCCGGCCAGCCGGTCAGTGTCACACCCGACGACTACGGAAAAGTCCCGGTC
>DATJKD010000155.1:0-14708 GCA_035491795.1 Steroidobacteraceae bacterium
GCCGCCCGTGTCTCTTCCGCGAACATCGCCTCGATGCGCTCGAAGTCGGGGACGAGCGGGTATTCGTTCATCATCCTTAGCTGGCAGATGACCGGGCTGCGCGGTCCGAAATTCCGCGACTCGTCCGCGTGTACGACGTCCGGGCTCACGCGCACCAGCTGGGGAAAACCCTGGGTCAGCACGGCGAAGTGTCCGCATTCGAGCGCCGAGCTGATCGCCTGCATGACGACGATGCGCGTCCGCCCGCTCGCGCGCGGCGCCACCCGGCCGCAGGCCGCCTCGAAGGACATCAATGGCACGCGACGTCCGCCCCAGGCGATCGTGCCGAGATACCAGGCGGGCGCGCCTTCCATCGGGGTCGGCGCCTGGTAGTTGATCACCTCGCTGATGCAGCCGCGCGGCACCAGCAGCCGGTCCTCGGCCAGGGGCACCAGCAGGCAGTAGAGTTCGTCGCCGGGTTGCGTCACGGTCATATCAGTACGCCTGCTGACGCCGCGCGAGCACCAGCGGCTCGATCGCGTCCAGCAACTGGCTCTCCTGGTAGGGCTTGCCCAGATAGTCATCGACGCCGAGCTCGATCGCGCGCGCGCGATGCTTGTCGCCGACTCGCGACGTGATCATGATGATCGGCACGTCCGAGAGCCGGGGGTCGTTGCGAACCAGCGAGGCGACCTCGTAGCCGTCCATCCGCGGCATCTCGATGTCGAGCAGCAGCACATCGGGGACGTGCTCCTGCAGCAGCGACATCGCGTCGACGCCGTCCTTTGCCGTCATGACGCGCATGCCGTTGCGCTCGAGCAGGCGTTGGGTGACGCGCCGAACGGTGATCGAGTCGTCGACCACCAGTGCAAAGATGCGATCGTCGCGGGCGGGTCGCACCGCCTCGTCGACGGGGCGCGAGCGCCATTCCGAGCGCACCAGCGCACCCATGTCCAGGATTACCACGATGCGACCGTCGCCCAGGATGGTCGCGCCGGCGATGCCACGGATGCCGGCGATCTGCGGGCCGAGGGACTTGACGACGATCTCCCGGCTCCCGACGAGCTCGTCCGTGACGAGCGCGGCCGAGTGCTCGCCGGCGCGCACCAGGATGACGGGCACCGCGAGATCGTTATCGGGCAGCACCGAGGGCCCGCCGCCGACGAAGACGCCGAGGTACTGGAAGCGATACACCTGTCCGCCATACTCGAAGCTCGGGATTTCCTCGCCCAGGTGCTGGGTAATTTCCGAGCGCGGCAGTCGCGCCACCCCCTCGACCGTCGCGACGGGCAGCGCGTAGTACTCGTCATGGACGCGGACGATCAGCGCCTGGGTTATCGCCAGCGTGAACGGCAGGCGGATCGTGAAGCGCGCACCGCGGCCAGGATGCGACTCGATGAAGAGACCGCCACCCAGCTTCTTGACCTCGCTCGCGACGACGTCCATGCCGACGCCGCGTCCGGCTTGCTGCGTCAGCCGTTCGGCCGTGCTGAACCCGGGCTCGAGGATGAGCTGCAGCGTCTCCTCGTCGGTGATCGACTGGTCCGGCCGCAGCAGCCCGAGGCTCCGTGCCTTGGCGCGGATCGCTGCGACGTCGAGGCCGGCGCCGTCGTCCTCGACGACGATCACGACCTCTGCGCCCTCGCGCTGCAGCCGCACCGCGATCGTGCCGGTCTCCGGCTTGCCGCGGGTCGCGCGCTCCGCCGGCGATTCGATACCGTGGACGATCGAGTTGCGCAGCATGTGCTCGAAGGGCGGCAGCATTCGCTCCAGCACCTGCCGGTCGAGCTCCCCAGAACCGCCCTCGACGTTCAGCTCGACCTTTTTGCCCGTCTCGAGCGCGACCTGGCGCACCAGGCGCGTCAGGCGCTGCACGTGCCGCTGGAAGGGCACCATCCGGGTCTTCATCAGCCCGTTCTGAAGCTCGGTGACGATGCGGCCCTGCTGCAACAGCAGGTTCTGTCCCTCGCGCGTCAGGTTGCCGAGCAAGCCCTCGATGCTCGCGACGTCGCTCACCGATTCCGCAAGGGCACGTGAGAGCTGCTGGATCGTCGAATAGCGATCGAGCTCGAGCGGGTCGAAGTCCGTACGCTGCTGGGCGTCATCCTGGTGCCGGTGGAGGATCATCGCCTCGGTTTCGAGCTCGAGCTTGCGCAGCTGCTCACGGAGCCGAGTGACCGTGCGCTCGAGCTCCGCCAGGTTGAACTCGACCGAGGTCATCTGCTGCTCAACGCGCGCGCGGAAGATGCTCACCTCGCCTGAGTTGTTGAGCAACTCGTCCAGAAGCTCCGCGTCGACGCGTGCGAGCTCCTGCCGCTCGGCTGCGACGACCGGCTCGCGCCCCGGCAGGGCTGGCGCCATCGCACGGATCCCGCTGGTCTCGTCGAGCTCCGCCGCTTCCTCCCACACGGTTGGCTGGACGGGAGGCTCGGCTTCGAGCGGACGGGCGGGCGTCACCGAACGCTCGGGCTCCACACGCGGTGGCACCATGGCAGGCGGCGATACGACCACGGGCGGCGTGACAGCGGCCGCGGGCGGTGCGACGCGCGTCGGCACGGGCGGGACAACGGCCGCGGAAGGCGCTGCCGGCGCTGCGGGACGCTGCCGCGCGCCGATCGCCCGGATGCGCTCGATCAGCGCGGCGGTCGGCGCCATCGCCTGGCCACCGCCTGCCGCATCGCGCATCTGATGCAGCGCATCGAGCGCGGCCTGCAGCGCGGCGATCGCCTGCGTGTCCGCCGGTGCCGCATCCGATTCGAACGATTCGAGCGCGGACTCCATCTCGTGACTCAGGTCGCCCATCGCGCGGAGCCCTGCCATCCTGGCGCCGCCCTTCAGGGTGTGGAGGATGCGCTTCAGCTCGATGACCGAGCCGGCGTCGGCGCGGTCGCGTCGCCAACGGCCGAGCACGGCGTCCGCCAGCTCGAGCAGCTCGCTGGCCTCCTCGCTGAAGATCCCGGCGATATCCGCGTCGAATTCCACGTCCACCGCCGGGAGCTCGACGTCGTATTGATTGTCTGTCGACCGGGCTTCGGCGGGCGGGGCCCCCGCGTCCGTCACGGCAAACTCCACGGAGCCGGGCGGTATCGACGGTGACTCGGCAGGCGCGCTGAGCCGGGCGAGTTCCCCATCGAGAGAACGCTCGAGCCCATGCCAGCCCACGAGCAGGCGTCGGTGATCCGGGAAGAAACCCGTGTCCTCATCGAAGTGATCGACGACGTTCTCGAGCGCCCGCAGCGTGTCCTTGAGCAGGCTCAAGCCTTCGGCCGGCAATCCGTGCCCGACGTCGTGGAGCTTCCGGATGTAATGCTCCATCGGTTCGGCGACCTTGATCCCCTGCCGCACGCCCGCGGTCTTGGCGATACCGCTCAGCGTGTGGCAGGCCCGGTACAGGTCCTCGGTCACCGGGTGCGGCGCGGGGTCCTGCGAGCGCCGCTGAATATAGTCGCGCACCGCGGCGACATGACCGACGGTCTCCTTGCGGAAGATGTCCTGCAACACGGGATCGACTTCGGTCGCCGGTGCCGGCGCGGGTTCGGTGGCCGCTACCGGCGCCATCTCGCCTGTCTCGACCGCCGCGAGCGGTGCTGGAGACGGCGCCGCGGTGGGCAGAGCGCCGCCTTCGCGTCCCGAGATCGCGTCCGCGCGCGCGGCGATTGCGTCGGCCGTACCGACCGGCGGCGAGCCGTACTCGAGCTCGTCGATGAGCACCGGCAGCATCGCAACGGCATCGCGCACCACGGAAATAATCTCCGGCGAGCGCGTCAGGGTCTGGCTCAGCACGCGATTGAGCAGATTCTCGATGGTCCAGGCGAACTCTCCGAGCCGCAGCGCGCCAACCATGCGTCCGCTTCCCTTGAGCGTGTGGAAGGAGCGGCGCACGTCCCGCAGGGCCTCGATCTCGAGCGGGTTCTGCTCCCATTGCGGGAAGAGCGCGGCGATCTGCGCTACGTTCTCGCGGGCTTCCTCGATGAACAGGTGCACGAACTCGGAGTCGCCGCTGAACGCGCCGGCGGGCGGCGCGACCGGGGCGCGCACCGCCGCCGCCATCTCGCGCACGTTCTCGATCACCGACGGCAAGGGTTCCGGCGCCGGTGCCGCCTCGGCAGGACGACCGCGGAGCGCAACAACCTTGCCTGCCTGATCGAGCGACCCGAGGCAGTTCTCCGCGCTCTCGAGCATGTTGAAGTGATCCGGCCGGCCGGCCTGGAGCATCTCCATGTAGTACTCGACCGCGACGATCGCGTCGGCCATGCGCTCGAGCCGGTGTGGCGCAAGCGCGCCGGGCTCCGGTCGCATGATGCCGCCCAGCGCCTCGCCGATACCCTCCATGACCTCGACGGCGCGCTGCCGGCCAAGCATCAGCAGACCCGCGGTGATGCCGCGCACGAGCTGCGGCACCTGGTCGAGCCCCTGCGCCTCCGCCGGCGCGCCGAGCGCCTGGGTCACGGCCTCCTTGATCCGCGCCATGTTGACGATGCATTCGCGCAGCACCGCGTCCTGCACCTGTCGAAATTCCTCGTCCTGCGGCGCTACGTCGGCCCTGGGCCCTGCCTCCGGGAGGATCAGCCGCACGAGCTGTCCGTCGAGGCTGTCCTCGACCTCGATCAGCGCCGCGGCGATACCGAGCAGCGTGGCATCGTCTGGCGGCGACCGTCGATCGACGATCGCGCGCAGCGACTCGATCTCGCCCTGTACACGGTCGCGCAGCGCCCCGAGTCCCAGTACGCCGAGCGTGTCGCTGATCTTGCGCAGCATCTCGAGCTGCGGAACGAGATCCTCGACCTGGTTGGCGCCCTTGCGGACGAAGATATCCAGCACGTCCTTGACCCGGGTCAGGTCTTCGCGAATCGCCGCGGCAACCGTCCTCATCAGGCGCACGGACGGTGCCGATAGCGTCTCGCGCGCCTCGTCGATCCGCTCGTCGACCGGCAGCAGTTCGTCCAGCTGGAACGAGCGGCGCACGCCGGTGACCCGGGGTCCCTGCGTCGTCACGCGGGCGACGTAGAAAAGCAGGTTGTTGAGCAGCTCGAGTGGCGGCTGCTGCGAGTAGCGTTCCTCGCCTGTGTCCTGCAGTCGGCGCAGCTCGCGATCGACCTGCCCGAGCAGCCGCTTGATCGAGACGCTGCCGTCGAGACCGCGCTGACGCAGTCCCTCCAGGATCGAGCCCACGACCCACCAGAGCTGGAACACCGGCTGGCTCGCCGACGCCGTTTCGAACTGCTCGGCGATCTCCGACATGGCCCCGAGCTGCTGCTCGACATTGTCGCCGCGGATCCAGCCAAGAAGCGCGCGCTGAAAGCGCGGTCGCAGCCGCTTCGCGAGCTCGCTCGTCTCACCCGCCGGCCCGGTCGCGATCGGTCGCGCGGGCTCGTCGGAGTGAAGGTTGAGCATCAGGAGCGTGCCCTCAGACAGCAAGGCCCCGCCGCGCACCGCCCGCAGGTCGTTCAGCAGCGGCAGCAGCGCGAGCGGCACGTCGCGGCCGCCGGAAGCCACGCGGTCGAGGTACGCGGGGAGCTGCTCCATCGCGCGCATCAGGGCATCGAGCCCATCGGTGTCGATGCTGCCGTGGCTTGCGTGTGCGGAGATGTAGTGCGCGACGTGCTCCATTTCCTCCGCGAGCAGCGAGCCGCCGTATACCTCGGCGATGCGCAGCGCGCCGCGTCCGAGATGCAGATGCCCGGCAAACCGGTCGAGCAGCCCGCGTTCCTCGGGTCGCTCCGCGTACGCTTCGAGCGCCAGGCGCGCCTCGTTCAACTCCGCAGCGATCTCGCGGGCAACGAGCTGCAGCGAGGCATTGGTCTCGTCGGCCGGCCCGAGCTGCATCGGCATGCTGCTCATCGACGCGCGTCCCGCACGGTCAACCGACCAGCCCGCCGACGCGTCGCGGCCTGGATGCGACCCCGTTCTCGTCGGCGGGGAGCACCGGGTAGTCGTTGTCCGGAACGTTCACGACGCCGTCGGGCAGGCGGAAACCTGCGACCGACTGCCGGAGCTGCGCCGCGAGCTCGGCAAGCTTGCCGATCGATGCGGAGGTGGCGGTCGTGCTCTCGGCGGTCTGCGAGCTTATCTCGCGCAGCACCTGCATGTTGCGCGAGATGCTCTGCGACACACCCGCCTGCTGGCGCGAGCTCGCCGAGATGTTCTGCACGAGGCTCGCGATCTGGTTCGAGACCTGCTCGATCTCCTCGAGCGCAGCGCCGGCGTTTTCGGCCAGCAGCGCGCCACCGACGACGTCCGTGGTCGTACGTTCCATGGACACGACCGCCTCGTTGGTATCGGCCTGGATGGTGCGCACCAGGACCTCGATCTGCCGGGTGGAGTTCGCGGCGCGCTCGGCGAGCCGCTGCACCTCGTCCGCGACCACGGCGAAGCCGCGGCCGGCCTCGCCCGCCATCGACGCCTGGATCGAGGCGTTGAGCGCAAGGATGTTGGTCTGCTCGGCGATGTCGTTGATCAGCTCGACGATGTTGCCGATCTCCTGCGAGCTCTCGCCCAGGCGCTTGATGCGCTTGGAGGTCTCCTGGATGTTCTCGCGGATTGCATTCATGCCGTCGATCGTGCGGCGCACGGCGTCGCCGCCCTTGTGCGCGATGTCAACCGAGTGACGCGCGACGTCCGAGGACCGCTCGGCGTTGCCGGACACCTCCTCGGTCGAGGCCGCCATGGCGCTGATCGATTCCGAGGCCGCAGCGATCTGCTTGGACTGCGCGCCGGAGGCTTTCGCGAGATGGTTGGACAGCGCCTGCGTCTGGCGGGTCGCGCCGTCGAGCTTGATCGCCGAGCCGTGGATGGTGGTCACGAGCTCGCGCAGCGCCTCGACCGCGAAATTGATCGAATCGGCGATCGCCCCGGTGATGTCCTCGGTGACGGTCGCCTGCACCGTGAGGTCACCGTCGGCCAGGCTCGACAGCTCGTCCAGCAGGCGCAGGATCGCTTGCTGATTGCGCTCGTTCTGGCGGGTCTGCTGGTCGGCGGCGCGCCGCAGGTTCGCGAGCGAGCGCTGCAGCAGCGCGGCGTAGGCGAGCGCGAGCAGGGTGACGGTGATGAAGAACAGCGGCAGCCAGGGGCGTGCGAGCCACCCCAGGATACCGGCACCGAACGGCTTGGAATCCGCTAGCCCGGCGTAGAGCGCGGTACCACTTTCGGCAAGCGCGTTGCGTGCCGCCTGCATCTGCTCGAGCTGGTCGCCGAGCGCGATCACGCCGCGCACCTGGCCCTGCTCGTTCTGGAAGACTGTCGAGAGCAGCCTGACGGCGCCCGATGCGGCGGGCGGCGCGGGCTCGATGTCGAGCTCATTGCGCTCGCCGGCGAGCGCTGCGGTGACGCGGCCCATGTAATCGAGACTGTCGGTCAGCCGGCGCGACGCCGCCTCGACCGGCGAGGTGCCATCGGCGAGCGCCGAGAGGTCCTGGTCCACGGCCCGGGCGCGAAGCTCGAAGCGCTCGAACTGCGGCGCCGACGCCGGGCGCGGCGGATCGAGGGCCTTGACGGTGTTCGCGAGCGCCGTGAGGAGCTGCGGCGTGAGCTCGCGCACCGCTGCAGCGGCCTGCTGCGCCTTGAGCGCGGCCTCCCGTCCGTCGAGCACCGATTGCGACTGCTCGAGCATGGCAGCCCAACCCGCGGCGGATTCGCCCGAGCCCTGTGCGAGATCGCTCTCCTCCAGCACACGGGTGAGGCGCAGCCGCGATTCTGCCAGCGCGTCAAACGCCGGGGCCGAGCCGCGCACCGCGGCGCCGGCCTGCAGCGGCATGTTCTGCGACAGCGCTGCGAGCTCCGCCTGCTGCTCGCGCTTGCGGACCAGCTCGCCAGAGGTGCGACCGGACAGCAGCAGGGCCAGCGCCGCGAGCAGCGCAGACCCGAGCGCGACACCCATCACGATGGGCAGCAGCCGAGCGGCGTCAAGTCGATTGTTCATTATCCTTCACCCGATCCGGATCGGATCCAAGCGTGCGCCGTCAGGACGCCGCCGCCTGCAGGAACTGCTGACTCTCGAGCAGGCTCCGCAGACTGAAAACCGGCCACACTTCAGCGCCGCGCCGGAACGCCCCGGCGAGGTACCGCTCGCAGCGCAACAGCGTCGGCGGCAGATCCGCGGTGAACTCCGTCTCCGCGAACCGCCGAAAGCCCATCACTTCGTCGACCAGCAGCCCCGCCGGGATCTCCCGGTGGTTGGCGATCAGCACTCGCGTCGATCGCGAGGCGGCAGTGCTCCCGGAACCCAGGAAGGCCCGCAGGTCGATTACCGGGAGCAGCTGCCCACGTACGTTCGAGAGCCCGCGGATCCAGCTTCGCGCGCCGGGCACGCGGGTCACGCTCGTCGGATAACTCATCACCTCGCGGGTCTCCTCCCGCGCGAGCAGGAAGGCCTCGCCGCCCAGACGGAACGCGATGCCCACCCATTCCGGACCGGTGACCGCGACTTCCTGAGCGCCCTGCGCGGCCCCGCGGGCGCGCGCGTCGAGCTCGCGCAGCAATTCGTACGGGCGATCGCGCAGGGACCGCAGCTCGCTCCGCTTCTCCATCTCAGCTCGCAATGGCCGCCTGGGCCTTCTGGACGAGCTTCTCCGCGATCACGGGCTTCACGATGTAATCGACCGCACCCTGGCGCAACCCCCAGACACGGTCGGATTCCTGCGCTTTCGACGTGACCATGATGACAGGGATGGTGCGCGTCTGCGGATCGTTCGCGAGCTGACGCGTGGCCTGAAAGCCGTTGAGACCGGGCATCACGATGTCCATCAGGATCAGGTCCGGGTGCAGCTCGCGCGCCTTGCGTATCGCCTCGGTGCCGTCGGAGGCGGAGGCGGTGCGGAATCCGTGCTCCTCGAGAGCCTTCTGCATCACGTGAACCTCGGTCGGTGAGTCGTCCACGATCAGTACGAGTGCCACGGAAATCTCCTCCGTTCGGTGAGCATCAGCGGTGGACGTGCGACTCGATCGCACTCAAGAGCTCCTCTCTCGTGAACGGCTTGGTCAGGTAGTGCTCCGAGCCCACGATACGTCCGCGCGCGCGGTCGAACAGCCCGTCCTTGCTCGACAGCATGATCACCGGTATCGAGCGGAAGACCTTGTTGTGCTTGATCAGCGAACAGGTCTGATAGCCGTCGAGACGCGGCATCATGATGTCGACGAACACGATGTCGGGCTGATGATCCGCGATCTTCGACAACGCATCGAAGCCGTCGACCGCCGTGTACACTTCGCACCCCTCACGGGCCAGCAGTGTTTCCGCCGTCCTGCGGATCGTCTTGCTGTCATCGATGACCAGCACCTTCAAACCGGCCAGCCGCGGTCGGCTGTTGCTGGCTGCCGTGGTTTCCATTCAATCAGACTCCCGGAACGAGCGTGGCGAGCACGGACGCTAAAGCGAGAGGATGCGCTCGCGAGGCGTTTTTAACATATTGGTTGCAGCCCCGCCATTGGCGGGTTCCGATAACATGACGAGTGTCACAACGCGGCGTGCAGCCGCGAGTCGACGGAGCAACGCATGCAGAGCGGTCAGGTTCGGTTGGCCGTCGTAATGGACCCGATCGGCGTGATCAAGCCGGCGAAGGATACGACGCTCGCGATGCTGCTGGCGGCGCAGCGGCGCGGCTGGTCGGTCGAGTATCTGGAGCTCAGGGACCTGTGGCTGCGCGATGGCGCGCCCCGGGGCCGCGCGCGTTCCGTCGAGGTGCGCGACGATGGCGCCGACTGGTACTCGCTCGGCGACACCGTCGAGCGGCGCCTGGGTGACTACGACGTGATACTGATGCGCAAAGATCCGCCTTTCGACACGGAATATATCTACGCGACCTATATCCTCGAGCGTGCGGAAATCGGCGGTGCCCTGGTGGTGAACCGCCCGCAGGGTCTGCGCGACATGAATGAAAAGGTCTACACGGCATGGTTCCCGGAGTGCTGCGCGCCGACGCTGATCACACGCGACATGCCGGCGATGCACGCCTTCCTCGAAGAGCACCGGCGGATCGTCTGCAAGCCGCTGCACGGCATGGGCGGCAAGTCGATCTTCGTGATCGAGACCGGTGACAAGAACGCCGGGGTGATCTTCGAGACCCTGACCGCGTACGGCTCGCAGTTCGCGATCGTGCAGCGCTACCTCCCGGAGATCGCGCAGACTGGCGACGCTCGCGTCATCCTGGTCGACGGCGAACCCGTGCCATTCGCCCTGGCGCGCATCCCCTCAGCCTCGGATCACCGTGGCAACCTGGCCGCCGGCGCAAAGGGCGTCGGCCGGCCGCTCGACGATCGGGATCGCTGGCTTGCCTCGCAGATCGGTCCGAAGCTGCGCGAACGCGGCATGCTGTTCGTCGGGCTCGATGTCATCGGCGGGTTCGTCACCGAGATCAACGTGACCAGCCCGACCGGGGTGCGCGAGATCGACCGGCAGTTCGGCACCGACATCGCCGGGCTGCTGATGGATGCGATCGCGCGGCGGCTTCCGGTGGCGGCCTGAATGCGACTGGTCGAGCGCTTCACCTCGGATTCCGACCGGCTGGTCACGGCGCTCTTCATCGCCGCCCTCCTGCACGGCCTCGTGATCTTAGGGATACGCTTCGCGAGCCCCTCCGCGGCGAATGCCCTGCCGACGCTCGAGGTCCTGCTGGTGGCCGAGGGACCCGAACAGGAGGCGAACCTCGACGCGAGCTACATCGCTCAGCGCAACCAGCGCGGCTCCGGCACGACGCCCGATCGGGCGCAGCCCTCGCTGCCGGAGCCTTCGCTCGGATTCGCCGCGGACTCGGGCGACTCCGCGGGGGAACTGCCCACGCCGGACGCTGTCGAGCAGACGCCGGGCAACGATTCCGCGCTCTCGGCACGCGCCGCCGGGGCCGAGCGGGCGCTGGCCGGCAATGACCAGGCGACCCATGCGGCGCATCCGCCGCTCGCGTTGCAGTCACGGCCGCAGGTGGCGGTCAACGTCGGCGCCACCCTGCCGGAGCTCGTGCTGCGCGGCGACACGCTGGCCGGCGCTGAGCTGCTCGCCGACACCCGCGCCTCGCAGATCGCGCGCTACCTGCACGGCTGGAAGCTTCGCATCGAGCAGGTCGGCACACTCAATTTCCCGAACGAGGCCCGGCGTCGTTCGCTCTCGGGCAATCCGGTGCTCGAGGTAGCCATCGCCGCCAACGGGCAACTCGACCAGGTGATCGTGCGCCGCTCGAGCGGTCACCCGGAGCTCGACCAGGCCGCGGTCAACATCGTGCAGCTCGCCTCGCCCTTCGATCCGTTCCCCGCCGCCATGCGCAAGAGCTACCCCGTGTTGCGCTTCGCCTACGAATGGCAGTTCCTGGAGGGCCGCCTCGGCGGCGGTTTGGTCGCGAGCGGCCAGCCCTGACGGCGCAGCAATCGCGCTTGTTAGCGCCGCTGTCGCGGCCGGATACTAGAGACCTGTGTCTCAACCCGCGCATGGACCTCACCGCGCGATGTCGGCGAGCTACTTCACGAACCAGTTCCTGATCGCCATGCCGGGCATGGCCGACCCGAATTTCGCCCAGTCGGTCACGCTGATCTGCGAGCACAATTCCGCCGGCGCCCTCGGGATCGTGATCAACAAGCCGTTGAAGATGGACCTCGGCGACGTATTCGAGCAGCTCGGGCTGGATTCCGCGGATGACCGGCTGGTGCGGCGGCCGGTGTTGCGCGGCGGGCCGGTGCAGACGGACCGCGGATTCGTATTGCACACGGCGGGCACGACCTGGGACTCGACGCTCCCCTTCTCCGAGCGCGTTCACCTGACGACCTCCCGCGACATCCTCGACGCAATGGCCGACGGGCGCGGTCCCGAGCAGGCGATCGTCGCGCTCGGCTACGCGGGCTGGGAAGCCGGCCAGCTCGAGGACGAGATGGCTCAGAACGCGTGGCTCTCGGTCCAGGCGGACGATCGCCTGATGTTCACGACGCCGCTCGAGGAGCGCTGGCACGAGGCAGGCCGGCTGCTCGGTGTGAATCTGCTGCACCTGAGCTTCGATGCCGGTCGCGCCTGACGGGCCCGTGACACGGCCCGCCGCACTCATACTCGCCTTCGATTTCGGGGAACGGCGCATCGGCGTCGCGGTCGGCAACACCGGCACCTGCACCGCAACGGCCGTGGGCGTGCTGCCGGCGCGCGGCACACCGGACTGGGAGGCTGTGACGCGCTGTGTCCGGCAATGGTCGCCCGATCGGGCGGTCGTCGGACTGCCCTATAATATGGACGGTTCCGAGACCGCCCTGACGGCCGCCTGCCGCGAGTTCGCGGCGCAGCTGTCGAGGCGGTACCAGCTGCCGGTAGACCTCGTGGATGAGCGCCTGACCTCGTCCGCCGCCCAGGCGGACCTGCGTGATGCGCGGCGTTCGGGCGCGCGCAAGCGACGCATTCGACGCGAGGACATCGACGCCAACGCGGCGCGGCTGATCCTCGAGACCTGGCTGCAAGATCTGACTCGACCCAGCGGGAGCGCACCTTGACCACGGACACCGGCCGCGATCAGCAACGCGACGCGGCCGGCCGGTTGCGTCACCTGCTGACGCTGGAGGGCCTGAGCCGTGACGAGATCCTCGGTCTCCTCGAGCTGTCGGAGACTTTCGTGCGCGCGCCCGGCGAGCCGCCGGCCCGCGGAACGACCCTCGCGGGTCGCACCGTTGCGAATCTTTTCTTCGAGCCCAGTACCCGCACGCGGGTTTCTTTCGAGCTGGCTGCCGCGCGGCTGGGCGCCGACGTCGTCAACCTGGAGATGCAGTCGTCATCACGGGTAAAGGGCGAGTCCGTGCTCGACACGATCTACACGCTGCAGGCGATGGCGGTCGACGTATTCGTGCTGCGCGACGCCGAACCGGGTCTCCCCGCCTGGATCGCGCGTCACACGGCACCGCACGTGCGGGTGTTGAACGCGGGCGAGGCGCATCTCTCGCATCCGACGCAGGGGCTGCTCGACGCATTGACGATCCGTCAGCGGTTCGCAGACAGCTCGCGGCTCGTGGTCACCGTGGTGGGCGACGTGCGGCATTCGCGCGTCGCGCGTTCGGCGTGGCAGGCGCTCCGGACGCTGGGTGTGGCCGAGTTCCGGCTGGTCGGCCCGCGCGAGCTGATGCCCGAGGCGACCGAGCTGCCCGGCGCGCGCCGCTGCGCCACGCTCGCCGAGGGTCTGGCCGGCGCGGACGTGGTGATGGCGCTGCGGATCCAGCGCGAGCGCATGGCCGAGGCGCGCATCCCGGACGCGGCTTCGTATCACAAGGAGTACGGCATCACGGCGCAGAGCCTCGCGCTGGCGCAACCCGGTGCGCTGGTCATGCATCCCGGCCCGATGAATCGCGGCGTCGAGATCAGCGAGGAGGTGGCCGACGGTCCGCAATCGGTCATCCAGCAGCAGGTCGCGAACGGCGTGGCCGTGCGCATGGCGGTGCTCGCCTACCTGCTGAACCGGGCCGATGACGCATCCGGAGCCCCGCGCGGGCGGAGAGCCGGATGACCGGCCGCGAGCACCGCGGCACGATCTTTGTCGAGGACGCCGAAGTACGCGGACACCAGGAGTTTCCGGGGCGGCAGTACGTGATCCGACTGCACGCACCGTGTTGCGCCGCAGCAGCCGTGCCGGGCAGCTTCGCGCATCTCTCCTGCGACGCGGAGCTCCCGATGCGCCGACCGCTCTCGATCATGCTTGCGGACGCGACCGCGGGCACGATCGACATCCTCTACAAGGTCGTCGGGGCGGGGCTCGACAAGCTCTCGCGGCAGCGGGTCGGCACCCGCCTGAGCCTGCTGGGACCGATCGGGCGCGGCTTCACTGCGTCCGCGGACCGGCCGCGATCGCTGCTCATCGGAGGCGGGGTGGGGATCCCGCCGATGATCTTCCTGGCGGATGCGCTGCGGCGCCGCACCGACGCACGCTGGCAGCCGCTGGTGCTCATGGGTTCCGAGATCCCGTTTCCGTTCCGTGCGCGGCCATCCACGCTGCTGATCCCGGCAATGCCCGCCGGGGTGATCGCCGGCATGCCGTTGCTCGAGGACTGGGGCGTGCCGAGCCGGCTCGCGAGCCTGGCCGGGTTTCCCGGCTGCTACGAGGGCTACGTGACGGCGCTCGCCGAGGTGTGGCTCGCGGCGCTCGAGCCGCAAGCGCTCGGCGAGACCGCAATCTATGCCTGCGGCCCGACGCCGATGCTAAAGGCGGTAGCAGGACTCGCGCGCCGCTACGGTGTCCCCGCCCAGGTATCGCTCGAGGAGTTCATGGCCTGCGCGGTCGGCGGCTGCGCTGGCTGCGCGGTGCCGGTCCTCATCGACGGCGCCCTCACGATGAAACGGGTCTGCGTCGACGGTCCGGTGTTCGACGCGAGCACCGTATTCCCGGAGAAGGGAACGGATCTACTTTCCGACTCGCGGGTGTAGCACCAAGCCACGAGGGCTGCGCGTCGGCGCCCGGCCAGGGGTGGCTGCGCGAAACCCGGCTCAGCCGAAGTTGATCTTGGCCTCGAGGTTGGTGCGCGAGTCGGCGTTCAGCAGCGCATCCTCGAGCGTGACCTTGCCGTCGAGATAGAGCTGGTAGAGCGATACGTCGAAGCTCTGCATGCCCTTCTCGTTGCTGCGCACCAGCGCTTCCTTTACGCCGACCACGTCGCCCTTCTTGATCAGTTCCTGCACGTGCGGCGTGTTGAGCAGCACCTCGGTCGCCGGGTATCGGCGGCCACCCTTGCCCATCACCAGGCGCTGCGACAGGATCCCCTTCAGGTACTGCGAAAGATCCAGGAAG
>DATJKD010000156.1:0-3430 GCA_035491795.1 Steroidobacteraceae bacterium
GGGCTCGAACCATCGCTCAAGACCGCCGTGCAAGGCATTGTAGGTGGTCGGTTGCCAGTGTGCGCGGTGCGGCGACCGCACGAGCGCTGCCGGCGCAAGTTCCTGCACGAAGCACGCGTGCCGCCGCGCGCGATAGCTGCCACCGTCCCGCAGGTACAGATCCTGCGCCAGCGTGTTCCAGCTTGGCGCGAGTGCCGCGAGCGCGTCCGCGTGCGGGGCGACGAGCGCCTCCACTTCCGCCGCGGTCAGGCGCGCATGACCTTCAGCGCGCAGGGCTTCCGTCACCGGGTTCAAGCAGGAACCTGCGAATGAACTCGACCGTGGCGTAGAATTGGAAGTCCTGGTTCGACTTCTTGGCAAAGCCGTGCCCCTCGTCGTCGGCGAGCAGATACCAGACCGGCCCCTGGTTCTTCCGGATCGTCGCTACCATCTGCTCGGACTCGGTGTAGGGCACACGCGGATCGTTCTTGCCCTGGACTACGAACAGGGGCTTGGTGATCTTCGACGCGTTGTTGAGCGGCGCGATCGACAGCAAGAACTCGCGCATGGCCGGGTCGCGCTCGTCGCCGTACTCCGCGCGCCGCAGGTCGCGGCGATAGTCCTCGGTGTTCTCGAGAAAGGTGACGAAGTTCGAGACGCCAACCACCGCGAGCGATGCACGCAGCTTTGCGTCGAAGTGCGTCGCCGATGCGAGCGTCATATATCCGCCGTAGCTGCCGCCGGTCACCATGATGCGCGAGGCGTCGAGGTCCGGTCGCGTCCCGATCCAGTCGATCAGCGTGCCTATGTCCTTGACCGAGTCCTCGCGGAGCCGCCCGTTGTCGAGCCGCAGATACGACTTGCCGTAGCCGCTCGAGCCGCGCACGTTCGGGAAGAGAACCGCGACTCCCAGCTCGTCGAGGTAGTAGTTGCTGCGGCCGAGGAATGCAGGCTGGAACTGCGACTCCGGCCCGCCATGGATGTTGATCACGACCGGCCTGCGGCCCGCGAACTTCGCCGCCGGCTTGTACAGGAAGCCGGAGATCGTCCGGCCGTCGAAGCTCTTCCAGCGTACGAGCTCCGGCTCGACGAAGTTCGCGGCATTGAGCCCGCCGGTCTCGCTCTCGGTCCACCGCTCGACCTTCCCCGTCGCAGCGTCGATCGAGTACATGTCCGACGGCGACCGAGCCGAGCTCAGCGAGAGCCCGAGGTCCTTGCCGTTCTCGTGCCATTCGAGCGAACCGATCACGCCCACCGGCAGCGCGGCGACCAGGCGGGCTTCACCGCTCGCGGCGTCGATCAGGCGCAGCCGGCCGATGCCGTCCTCGTTCGTGACGACGGCGATCGTGCGGCCATCGGGTGACAGGTCGAAGAGGTCGACGTCCCAGCGGATCTCGGTCGTGTAATAGCGGTGCTTGCCACTCGCGAGATCGAGGTAAGCAAGCCGCTGGAACTCGGAGTCGCGATCGGTCGTGACCCAGAGCCCCTTGCCGTCCGCGCTCCACTGCGCGCCACCGTAGGAGACGAGCTCACCCTTCACCTTCGGCGTGACGCGCGTCTTCTCGCCGGTCGCCACGTCCGCGACCCACAGATAGCTCTCGTTGATCGAGACGTACTCGAGTACCGCGAGCTTCGTGTCGTCCGGCGACCAGTCAAGGGCGCCCCAGCCGCCGCCTTCGAGGGTCAGCAGCCGCCGGTCGGTCGCGGGACTCTTCGGATCGACGATGTAGATGTCGCGATCGGCACCGTTGCGGCGCGTCGAGTCGTAGGCCATACGATCGCCCGTGTGCGACCACGGTCCGAGATCGTTCTGCGAGCGGCCCCCGTCGCTCACCATCGTGGTCACTCCGGTCGCAATGTCCGTGCGGAAGATCTGGCGGAACTCGTCCCCTCCCCGGTCGCGGGTGAAGAGGAAGTACTCACCCGAATGGCGCGGCCAGCTCGCGGCCGTGATGCGCTCGGGGAAGAACGTAAGCTGACGACGGTCGCCGCCGGGAAAACGCACCTCGTGCACCTGGTTGGTGTTTGCAAAGCGCGTCAGCACCAGCGCCTGGCGCCGCGTCGGATGCCAGCCCGAGAAAGCCGCGGTGCGGAACTCCGTGTATCGGCCAACCGAGTCGACAATCGACGCCGGAAGCTCCGGCATCCCGTCGGCATGCAGATTGGGCGTCGGTGTGATCACTGCCGGTGCCGCGGGCTTCGCCTCCGGCGAGGGCGCAGCGGGCTGCGCACGGACAGCCGTAGCGATGCAGAGCGCGATCAGCGGCGCGAGCCGCAGCCTCGAATGATCAATCATGATGCAGGCCTCTCCATCCGGACCTGGGTCCCAGTCCGCGGTCAATTATGGGTTACATTGTATTTCGATGGCCGCCAGAACCGATAAGCCGTCCGCCTTGCGGGACGAATCGCGGATCGGTGAAGGCCTCCGGCACATGATGGCGTGGTGACCTCGACATGCTGAAGCCGGTAAGGACAACGGCCGGCTGGCTGGGCGGTCGCCTGGTTCTGTTGCTCATCATCATCGCAGCGCTCGTGGCGAGCGATGCTTATCGCGATGAGTTCTCGCTGCTGACGGCGCAGCTCAAGGGACTGCTCCCCGATCGTGAGCTCGTCGGGCGGCTCGAGGCAGGACGAGCGCAGCTCGAAAAAGACGCAGCCGAGCAGACCGAACGGGTGATTCGTGAGCTGCGGAGCGCGCCAGCACGGTCGGCCGCCAGCATCGAGAGGCGGATCGCCGAGATCGGACGCGAGATCACCCGGAAGACGCAGCAGCGCCGCTCGAGCGTACAACGGGCCGTTTCCCTCTTGAGCGGGGAAGGGTTTAAGGACGACATCCGTAACGAGATCGACATCCAGCTTCTGACCGCGGAGCGGGACGCACTCCAGCGGTTGCGCACACAGCTCGACTCGCTGCAACCCTCGATCGGCGACGCCGCTCTTCGGTTCGTGCAGGCGCGGAAGCGGACGCTCTCGACCTGGCACGCGTATCGCGCGAAAAAGAAGGAGCTGGAGGAGTACGAGGACGCGAACGCGCTGCTGATCTGGATTCCAGGATCTAAGGCATGGCAGCGTGCAGCGGAGTTGCGCCGGGACGTGACCCGGTCGTTCGACGATTACGACGCTGCAGGGAAGGACTTCTACGCCGCACGGGATCGCTGGAGAAAGGCTCGTGCGGCACGGCGTGCCGATGTGACGCAGGTCGAGGCTGCATCGCAATCGGCTCTTGGGGCGCTGGATGAGCTGATTGCGACAAAGCGAGCGGCGCTGGAATCCGCTCACCGGCAGGCGCAGAGATTCCGCGGCTCCGTTCGAAGAGTATTCGTCGATGCGCTCTGGATTCTCGTGCTGGTCACGCTCACGCCGGTCGCCATCAAGGCGTTCTGGTACTGGATCGTCGCGCCGATGGCTTCGCGTCGGCCACCGATCAGGCTTCGGGCACCGGTGGCGGCGG
>DATJKD010000157.1:0-4127 GCA_035491795.1 Steroidobacteraceae bacterium
TCGTTCAGGATCTTCTTCAGACGATGGAAGATCTCGGCCCCGCAGCGCAGCGCTTCCCTGTAGCTCGGCAGCCCCGCCGGGACGATCATGAACTCCTGGATGTCGAGGCTGTTGTCGGCGTGCGCGCCGCCGTTGACGATGTTCATCATCGGCACCGGCATTCGGCGCGGACCGGGGCCGCCCAGCCGTCGGTACAGACTCTGCCCGCTCGCGCGGGCCGCGGCATGCCCGGCCGCGAGCGACACCGCGAGCAAGGCATTGGCACCGAGCCGCGACTTCGTGTCGGTGCCATCCAGTGCGATTAACCGGCGGTCGAGCCCTGGCTGGTCGAGTACGTCCTGGCCGAGCAGCGCCTCGCGTATGGGACCGTTGACGTTGGCGACCGCCTGCCGGACGCCCTTGCCGAAGTATCGCGTCATGTCACCATCGCGCAGCTCCACCGCCTCTCGCGAGCCCGTTGACGCCCCCGAGGGCACGGCCGCACGCCCGGTTACGTTGCCGTCGACCATCACGTCCGCCTCGACGGTCGGGTTGCCGCGTGAGTCCATGATCTCGCGGCCGCGTATGTCGGTGATCCGGGTCATAGGTTCGATTCCTCGAACGGCCGCGACTTCACTGCAGCGTCGACTGCGAGGAGCACAGCCAGCAGCGACTCCATCCGGTCGAGCGGCCAGGCGTTCGGACCGTCCGAGAGCGCGCGGGCCGGATCGGGGTGGGTCTCCATGAAGAGCCCGGCGACGCCGGCGGCGACGGCTGCGCGAGCGAGCACCGGGATGAACTCCCGCTGGCCACCCGAGGCATCACCGCGCCCTCCGGGCAGCTGCACGGAGTGCGTCGCGTCGAACACGACCGGGCAGCCCGTGTCGCGCATCACCGACAGCGAGCGCATATCGGTCACGAGGTTGTTGTAGCCGAAGCTGAAGCCACGCTCGCAGACCATGATCTCGCGGTTGCCGGTCGAGCGCGCCTTGTCGACCACGTTGCGCATCTCCCATGGGGAGAGGAACTGACCCTTCTTGATGTTGACCGGCTTGCCCTGCGAGGCGGCGTTGACGATGAAATTGGTCTGGCGACACAGGAAGGCGGGCGTCTGCAGCACGTCGACGACCGCGGCGACCTCAGCGAGCGGCGTGTCCTCGTGCACATCCGTGAGCACCGGTACGCGGATCTGTTCGCGCACCTTCTCGAGCGCCTTCAGGCCCTGCTCGATACCGGGCCCGCGGTAGCTGGCTTGCGACGAGCGGTTGGCCTTGTCGTAGGACGCCTTGAAGACGTACGGAATCCCCAGCCGCCCGGTGATCTCCTTGAGCCGGCCGGCGACCTCGATCACGAGCGCCTCGCTCTCGACGACGCAGGGACCCGCGATCAGGAAGAACGGGCGATCGGCACCGACCTCGTGACCGCCGAGCTTCATGCGCCAGCGGCCACCGGCAACTGCATCGCGCGGAAGTCACGCGCCGCACGGATGAAGCCGGTAAACAACGGATGACCGTCGCGCGGGGTCGAACGGAACTCGGGATGGTACTGGCTCGCGATGAAGAACGGGTGCCCGGGCAGCTCGATGATCTCGACCAAACCATCACGCGAGAAACCCGAGAAGCGCAGCCCTGCATTCATCATCTTCTGCAGGTAGCGGTTGTTGAACTCATAGCGGTGCCGATGGCGCTCACGGATCAGGTCCAGGCCGTACACCGCATGCGCGAGGGATCCGTGCGAGATTCGCACCTCCTGCGCACCGAGCCGCATGGTGCCCCCGAGATCGGACTTCTCGTCGCGCGACTCAACCGTGCCCTTCAGGTCCTGCCACTCGCTGATGAGCGCGATCACCGGGTGTGGACCACCCCGGTGGAACTCGGTGCTGTGGGCCCCCGTGAGACCGGCGACGTTGCGTGCGAATTCGACGATCGCGAGCTGCATTCCGAGGCAGATACCGAGGTACGGGATGCCGTGGATGCGCGCGTGACGAACCGCCTCGATCTTGCCTTCGATCCCGCGCTCACCGAACCCGCCAGGCACCAGAATCGCGTCCACCCCATCGAGCTGGTCGCCACCATGCCGCTCCAGGTCCTGCGACTCGATGAAATTCAGGTTGACCCGCGTGCGGGTACGCAGGCCCGCATGCATCAGCGCCTCGCTGAGCGAGATGTACGAATCGCGCAGATTTACGTACTTGCCGACCATCGCGATAGTCACTGACAGATCGGGGTTACTCTTGGCGGCCACGACCTGATGCCACTCGCGCAGGTCCGATGGTGGTACGTTCAGTCCCAGCTTCTCGCACACGATGTCATCGAGCCACTGCTCGCGCAGCAACATCGGGATCTTGTAGATGTCGTCGGCATCGACGGCCGAGAATACGGCGCGTTCCTCCACGTTGGTGAAGAGCGCGATTTTGCGACGCTGCTCCGGCGGAAGCGGGTCACGGCCACGGCAAAGCAGCACGTCGGGCTGTATGCCGATCGAGCGCAGCTCCTTGACCGAGTGCTGCGTGGGCTTGGTCTTGATCTCGCCGGAGGTCGAGATATACGGGATCAGCGTCAGGTGCATGTACAGGACGTTGTTCCGGCCGAGCTCCACCCCGAGCTGGCGAATCGCCTCGAGGAAGGGCAGCGACTCGATATCGCCGACCGTGCCGCCGATCTCCACCATGCAGACGTCGGCATCCCCGGCGCCCAGGCGGATGCAATGCTTGATCTCGTCGGTGATGTGCGGGATCACCTGCACGGTCGCGCCGAGGTAGTCGCCGCGCCGTTCCTTGCCGATCACGCGCTCGTAGATCCGGCCGGTGGTGAAGTTGCTGTTCCGGGTGCTGGTGGTGCGCACGAAGCGCTCGTAGTGCCCGAGATCGAGATCGGTCTCGGCGCCGTCGTCAGTGACGAACACCTCGCCGTGCTGGAACGGGCTCATCGTGCCCGGGTCGACGTTGATGTACGGGTCGAGCTTGACCAGCGCGACCTTGAGGCCGCGGGACTCGAGGATTGCGCCGAGAGATGCGGCTGCAATTCCCTTGCCCAGCGAGGACACCACTCCGCCGGTCACGCAGATGAACTTTGTCATTGGGAGCCACCGCCGCTGGGTACGAACGACGGGACGACAGTTTAGTCGAAACGCGGTCAGCGCGCCCGCCCCTTGTCAGCGCGATGCGACTGGAGCGCCTCGGCCTCGGTCAGCACCGGCCGGTCCCGCCAGCAGACCTCCCACGAATCCTCACCCTCGCGCGCAGAATACTCGGCGGCGATGGCGAGATCCGCGACGCAGACCAGCGCTTCCCCTACGTACATTAGCGGCACGTGATCGCGCAGCCAGGGCAGGACCCCGTTTTCCTGGAGCCACTTGCGTAGTGGCCTGCGATGCCCGCCCTGCACCGGACGGAAGTGCTCGCCACCGCGGCGCAGGCGGAGCTCGAGCGGCGCCGTCAGGCGAGCACGGCTCAGACCACGGCCGATCGCAGCCCTGAGCTCGAGACGCCCGCCCACGGCCACGGTGGCACCCTCCACCGTCATCTCCGTTCCCTCCGCGACGGCCGGCGGACGCGACCTGTCGGCGTATAGCCGGCCCCGGTAACGATAGACACGTGCTTCCTGCCAGCGTGCGCAGGGAACGCGGTCGGCGGCGGCAAGCCACAGGTCGCGGCGCAAGGCCGCCAGCGTCCGTACCGACGGCAGCGGCAGACCGTGGCTCGCGAGCCACGCGCGCAGTACCGCGCGTTGCCGGGACTCGGACAACGCGTCGAGCGCAGCGATCGGCAGGGTGAGTCCCTCGCGGACGCTTGCGAAGTCGGATTCGGCGAGGACCGCCGCGAGTTCCACCGTCTCTGCGGTCAAAGCGGCCGCCTGGCCGATCGTACGCGCCGCCTGCGGCCAGCGCGCGCGCAGGCTGGGCAGCACCGAATGCCGCAGGTAGTTGCGATCGAACGCCAGGTCGAGATTCGTCGGGTCCTCGACCCAATCGAGCCGGGCGGCAACTGCCCAGCGATGCAGCGCATCACGCGAAAACTCGAGCAGCGGCCGCAGCTGCCAGCCCCGGCCGAACGGCGCCAGCGGCGGCATGCCAGCGATGCCGGCCGGCCCCCCTCCGCGCAGCAGCTGCAGCAGCACCGTTTCCAGTTGGTCGTCCGCGTGGTGCGC
>DATJKD010000158.1:0-14551 GCA_035491795.1 Steroidobacteraceae bacterium
CGAAGTGGGCAAAAGTGGGATGAAATGGGCGACCTGCCCATCGACGAGCTGACGTGTTTCGCGGCGCCAACAAAGTGACACTCGACGCGAAGGGGCGTGTGGCCATGCCTGCGCGGTACCGAGACACCCTGGTCGAGCGCAGCGAGGGCCGCCTCGTGGCGACGGTAGATCGCAGCGACCGGTGCCTGCTCATTTACCCGCTCCCGGACTGGGAGGAGATCGAGCGGAAGCTCATGCGGCTGCCGACCCTGAACGGTCAGGCCCGGCGGCTGCAGCGGCTGATGGTCGGTCATGCGACCGACCTCGAGCTCGACTCGCACGGCCGGGTGCTGATCCCGCCGAAGCTGCGGGAGTACGCGGGCCTCACACGTCAGGCGATGTTGATCGGGCAGGGCAGCAGGTTCGAGCTCTGGGATGAGCAGCACTGGAACGAACGCCGCGAAGCGTGGCTGGCGGCCGGTGAGGAAGCGGGGGATCTGCCAACCGAGCTCGTGCAGCTCTCGCTGTAGGGCGGGAAGTGCAAGGGCACACGCCGGTACTCCTCGAAGAAGTGCTGGCGGGGCTTTCGATCCGCTCTGACGGACGCTACTGCGACGCGACGTTTGGTCGTGGCGGGCATACCGCTGCGATTCTGGAAGCACTGGGTCCGGCCGGTCGTGTGGTGGCGATCGACCGTGATGCAGAGGCCATCCGGGCGGGGCGACTGCGGTTCGGCGACGAGCCACGTCTCACGCTCATGAGGGGGTCGTTCGCGCGGCTGACCGAGCTGGTGCGAGCGGCAGAAGTGGAGGGGGAGTTGCAGGGCGTATTGCTGGACCTGGGTGTCTCATCGCCGCAGCTCGACGAAGCCGATCGCGGCTTCAGTTTCATGCAGGACGGGCCGCTCGACATGCGGATGGACAACGAGACCGGTCAGACCGCGGCCCAGTGGCTCGCGCGCGCCTCGGAGCGCGAGCTCGCGGACACGCTGCACGGGCTGGGCGAGGAAAAGTTCGCGAGACGCATCGCGCGCGCCATCGTCGCCGCGCGGGCCAAAGCGCCGATCGAACGCACCGGCCAGCTCGCGACCGTGATCGCCGCCGCGGTCCCAGCGCGCGAACCGGGCAAGCATCCGGCCACGCGCAGCTTCCAGGCCATACGCATGCGTGTTAACGCCGAGCTCGAGTCGATCGAGGCCGCGTTGCCGCAGGCGGTCGAGCTGCTCGCGCCCGGCGGTCGGCTCTGCGTAATCGGCTTCCATTCGCTCGAGGACCGGCTGGTCAAGCGCTTCATCCAGCGCGAAGCCCGGGGGGATCCGCACTACGCGGGTCTGCCGCAGATCCCGCCGCATGCCCGCCCGCGGCTCGCGAAGATCGGCGGCGCAACGACCCCGTCGGACGCCGAGATCGCGCTCAATCCGCGCGCCCGCAGCGCCAGGCTCCGCGTCGCCGAGAGGATCGCCGCATGAGCCTGCGCGTCTGGCGGATCGCGGTCGCTGTCCTGTGGGTCGCAGTACTCGGCTCGTCGCTCGCAGTCGTCTACGGGAAGCACCAGGCGCGGACGCGTTTCATCGATCTGCAGCGCCTCACGGTGGAGCGCGACGAGCTCGACATCGAATGGGGGCAGCTGCAGCTCGAGCAGAGCACCTGGGGGACGCACGGCCGCGTCGAGCGGGTCGCGCACGACGATCTGAAGATGCTGATTCCACGCGCGGCGGATCTGCGCATCGTCCGGCCATGATGCACCGATCGAAGAGGGGGGCGGACGCGGCACCGGCGCGCTGGCGCGCGCTGCTCCTGCTCGCGCTGCTCGCGCTCGCGGCCGGCATGCTCGTCGCGCGCGCGGTATACCTGCAGGTGATCCACAAGGGCTTCCTCGAGAAGCAGGGCGATGCGCGCTTCACCCGCGTCGCGAAGCTGTCGGCCAATCGCGGCATGATCCTCGATCGCAACGGCGACGCGCTCGCGGTGAGCACGCCGGTGGACACGGTGTGGGCGAACCCCGCCGAGCTCGCGCAGTCGCCGCAGGAATTCACGCGGCTGGCGAAGGCACTCGACCGCGATCCGCAGTGGCTGGCGCGGCGCGTGACCTCGAGCCTCGATCGCGAGTTCGTGTATCTCGTGCGTCACATGCGTCCAAACGACGCCGAGCGCGTCCGCGCGCTCGGTATCCCGGGCGTGTATCTGCTGCGCGAGTACCGTCGCTACTACCCGGGGGGCGAGGTCACCGGGCACCTGCTCGGATTCACAAGCGTCGACGACGTCGGGCAGGAAGGCCTCGAGCTCGCCTTTGATCAGTGGCTGGGTGGCGAGCCCGGTGCGAAGCGCGTGATCCAGGACCGCCTGGGCCGCACCATCGAGGACGTCGAGCGCATCCGTGCCCCGCGTCCGGGCCAGGACCTGCACACGAGCATCGACCTGCGCGTGCAGTATCTCGCCTATCGCGAGCTCAAGGCGGCGGTGCAGTCCAACCGTGCGCAATCAGGCGCTGCGGTGGTCCTCGACATCGTGACCGGCGAAGTGCTTGCCATGGTCAACCAGCCGTCCTTCAACCCGAACGACCGCGAGCAGTACGCCGCCTCGCGCTACCGCAACCGCGCCGCCACCGACATATTCGAGCCCGGTTCGAGCATCAAGCCCTTCGTCGTCGCCGCTGCGATGGAGACCGGGCGCTACGACGCGGACACGCTCATCGAGACCTCGCCAGGCACGATGCGGGTCGGCAGCAAGACGATCCAGGACAAGCACAACCTCGGGACCATCGACGTGACCACCGTGCTCGCAAAGTCGAGCAACGTCGGCGTGGTGAAGATCGCGCTCACGCTCAAGCCAGAGGAGATGTGGACCGGCTTCGATCATTTCGGCTTCGGCCACGTGACGGGCAGCGGCTATCCGGGCGAGTCGGCAGGTCTCGTGCCCGGCTTCCAGCATTGGCGCCCGATCGGGCAGGCGACGATGTCCTACGGTTACGGACTCTCGGTCACGCCGCTGCAGCTCGCGCAGGCCTACGCCGTGCTGGGGTCCGGCGGGCTGCGCCGGCCCGTCAGTATGCGCAAGGTCGACGCGCCGCCGCCCGGCGAACGGGTGCTCGACGATTCCGTCGCGCGCGAACTGGTCCGCATGATGCAGAGCGTGGTGAGCGAGGACGGCACCGCGCGCCGCGCCGCCGTCGTCGGTTACCGAGTCTCGGGCAAGACGGGCACCGCGTGGAAGGCGTCCGGCGGCGGATACTCGCGCAACCGCTACATGTCGGTGTTCGGCGGTGTCGTGCCGGCGAGCAATCCGCGGCTCGCGGCGGTGATCGTCATCGACGAGCCGAGCGGCGGCCACTACTACGGCGGTGAAGTCGCCGCGCCGGTCTTCTCCGCCGTGATGTCGGGTGCGCTGCGGCTGCTCGCCGTGCCTCCGGACGACCTGCAGCGAGTCCCGGCCACGACGCTGGTACAGGCGCAGGACCCATGGTGAGCGCAATCCGGCGATCGAAGAGAACCGCCATGACCTCCGAGCCGATAGTGCGCGACTACCGTCTGGCTCTCTCGAGTCTGCTCGAGGACGGCCCGCGGCCGCTGCGCGACGTCGTGGTGACGGATATTTCTCAGGACAGCCGCCAGGTCGTCCGCGGCGGCGCGTTTCTCGCCTGCCAGGGCCGAAGCTCGCACGGCCTTGCGCATCTGGCAGTCGCCCTCGAACGCGGCGCGGCCGCCGTGCTGTGGGAGCCGGCCCCCGGTATCGAGCCGCCGTCGCTTCCATCGGCGGTGGTCGGTATCCCCGTTCCGGCCCTCCGCACACGGGCGGGTGAGCTGGCCAACCGGTTCTTCCGCAGCCCCTCCGCCGACCTCAAGGTCGCGGGTATCACCGGCACCAACGGCAAGACCACCACCGCGTACCTGCTCGCCCAGGCCGCCGATGCCGTCGGGCGGCGAGGCGCGTATCTCGGCACGCTGGGCGCCGGCCGCCCGGGCCGTCTTGCCAGCGCCGATCTCACCACGCCCGACGCCGTATCGGTGCATCGTCGGCTGGCAGAGGCGCGCGACGACGGCGCCGCGATGCTCGCGATGGAAGTTTCGTCGCATGCGCTCGACCAGGGTCGCGTGGGCGGCGTGCGATTCGACACCGCGGTCTTCACCAACCTGAGCCGCGACCATCTCGACTACCACGGGACGCTCGAAGCGTACGGTGACGCGAAGACGCGGCTGTTCCAGTCCGCAGGACTGCGGGCGGCCGTGATCAACGTGCGGGACCCCTTTGGTCTCGGGCTCGCGGAGATGCTCGATCACGCCGTCGAGGCCGTCTGGTTCTCGACCGGAAGCGAACTCAGCACCGCGCCGCGAATCGGCTGGATCCGGCTTTCCGGGATGCGGGTGCACGCGACCGGGTTGGTGCTGCATGTCGAGAGCAGCTGGGGCGCCGGCAAGCTCCGTTCCCGGCTCGTCGGCGCGTTCAACGCCGAGAACCTGCTTGCGACGCTCGGCGTATTGCTCGGCTGGCGCGTGCCGCTGCAGCAGGCGCTCGCCGCGGTCGGCGCGTGCCAGGCTCCACCGGGCAGGATGGAAGTGTTCGGTGGCGGCACCCACCCGGTCGCGATCGTCGATTACGCCCACACCCCGGACGCGCTCGCCAAGCTTCTCGATGCGGCGCGCGCGCATGCCCGCGGTCGCCTGCACTGCGTGTTCGGCTGTGGCGGAGATCGCGACGCCGGCAAGCGTCCGCAGATGGGCGCGATCGCCGAGGAGCTCGCCGACGCGGTCGTGCTCACCAACGATAATCCACGCACCGAGGATCCGCGGTCGATCCTCGAGCAGATCGTGGCCGGCATGCGCGAGCCATCGCGCGCGGTCGTGATTCCCGATCGCGCGGACGCGATCCGTCATGCGCTGTCGGAGGCGGAGTCCGGCGACGTCGTCGTGATCGCAGGCAAGGGGCACGAGGACTACCAGATCACGGGCCAGGAGCGCCGGCCGTTCAGCGATCGGGCGGTGGTGCTCGAGGCATTCGGAGCCGCCTCGTGATGCGCGATCTCGCCTCGCTCGCGGCCGTGACCGGAGGCTCGCTGCACGGCGCCAATTCGGCCTTTGGCCGCGTCGCGAGCGATTCGCGCTCTCTCGGTCAGGGGGACTTGTTCGTCGCCCTGCGCGGCGAGCATTACGACGCGCATGATTTCGTCGCCGATGTTGCTGCGCGCGGCGCCTCGGGTGCGCTGGTCAACCGTCTCGTGTCGGTTCACATCGCGCAGGTGGTCGTGCCCGAGGTGCTCGCGGGCCTGACCGCGTTCGCACGGGCATGGCGCCGGGATTTTCCGGGCGCCGTCGTGGGCATCACCGGCAGCAACGGCAAGACCACGGTCAAGGAGATGACGGGGGCGATCCTCGGACACCGGGGCGGCTGCCTGGTTACCCGTGGCAACCTCAACAACCACATCGGTGTGCCGCTCACCCTCGCGCGGCTCGAGTCCGCGCATCGCTATGCCGTGATCGAGATGGGCGCGAATCATCCGGGCGAGATCGCGCACCTCGCACACGTAGCCGCACCCGGCGTCGGTCTCGTCATCAACGCGGGCCCCGCGCACCTGGAAGGGTTCGGCGGTCTCGACGGAGTCGCCCGGGCGAAGGGCGAGCTCTTCGAGTCGCTGGGCGCCGACGGGACCGCGGTGATCAATGCCGATGACCGCTACGCGGACCTGTGGCGCGGGCTCGCCCGCGGTGCCGGTCGGCAAATCACCTTCGGGATGCGCGAGCCGGCCGATTTCCACGCGACCTCGCCGACGTCGCGGCTGCAGCAGGACCAGTTCGTCACCGAGTTCGAGCTCGAATGCCCGCTCGGCAAGAGAAAGATCGCACTCAACCTGGCCGGCGAGCACAACGTGATGAACGCGCTTGCATCGGCCGCGGCCGCGCATGCGGCCGGCGCCGGGCTCGACGACATCGAGCAGGGTCTGGGCTCCGTGCAGCCGGTCTCGGGACGCCTGCAGCTGAAGCCCGCGCTCGCTGGCGCGCGGCTCATCGACGACTCCTACAACGCGAATCCCGGCTCTGTTCGCGCCGGCCTCAAGTCGCTGGCCGCGATCCCCGGCGAGCACTGGCTGGTGCTCGGCGAGATGGCGGAGCTCGGCCCGCAATCCGCGCAGCTGCACGCCGAGATCGGGGAGTTCGCGCGCGAGACCGGCGTTGCACGCCTGCTCGCGGTGGGGACGGAAACACGGCATGCGGTGGAGTCCTTCGGCCCCGGCGCGAGCTGGTTCGCGGACGCAGACGAGCTGATTGCGGCCGCCGGACCCGGGCTGCGACAAGGCGTGACCGTCTTCATCAAGGGATCGAGAGTGAATCGGCTGGAGCGGGTCGCGGCCGCGCTCAGCGCCCAGGGCACTACGAGCCAGGGCGGGTCGCACTGATGCTCCGCTATTTCGCCGAGTGGGCCACGCAGTTCCATTCCGGCTTCAACGTCTTTGGCTACCTGACGCTGCGCGCGATCCTCGCCGCACTGACCGCGCTCGCGATCTCCTTCATCGTCGGTCCATACGTGATCCGCCGGCTGGCGCAACACCAGGTGGGACAGCGGGTTCGCTCGGACGGGCCGCAGAGCCATCTCTCGAAGGCGGGCACGCCGACGATGGGCGGCGCGCTGATCCTGGTCGCGATCCTCGCCGCGACGCTGCTATGGGGCGACCTCGGCAACCGCTTCGTCTGGATAGTCCTCGCCGTGACCGCCGCCTTCGGGCTGATCGGCTTCTGGGACGACTATCTCAAGCTCGTGGTCGGTGACTCACGCGGTCTGATCGCGCGCTACAAGTACCTCTGGCAGTCCGTGGCCGGGCTCGGCGCGGCTGTTGCGCTCTACATCACGGCGCAGAGCGATGCCGAGACGACGCTCTACGTGCCGTTCTTCAAGGATGTGCTCGTGCCGCTGGGCGCGGCGTTCGTCGTGCTCGCGTACTTCGTGATCGTCGGTACGAGCAACGCGGTGAACCTGACCGATGGGCTCGACGGGCTCGCGATCATGCCGGCGGTGCTGGTCGCCGCCGCGCTCGGCGTCTTCGCCTACGCGTCCGGCAACGTCGTGTTCGCGAACTATCTCGCGATTCCCTACATCGCAGGCACCGGCGAAGTCCTGGTGATCTGCGCGGCGATCTTCGGTGCGGGTCTCGGCTTCCTGTGGTTCAACACCTATCCCGCACAGGTCTTCATGGGCGACATCGGCGCGCTTGCGCTCGGCGCGGCGCTCGGTGTGATCGCCGTGGTTGTTCGCCAGGAGATCGTGCTTTTCATCATGGGTGGCGTCTTCGTGATGGAGACGGTGTCGGTGATCCTGCAGGTGGCGTCCTTCAAGCTGACGGGCAAGCGCATCTTCAAGATGGCGCCGATCCACCATCACTACGAGCTCAAGGGCTGGGCCGAGCCGAAGGTGATCGTCCGCTTCTGGATCATCACCGTCGTGCTGGTCCTGTTCGGTCTCGCGACGCTCAAACTGCGATGAGCTCCGAACCGAACCTGCAGCCGCTCGCCGCCGGTACCCGCGCACTCGTGCTCGGGCTCGGCCGCACCGGGGTGTCCTGCGCTCGCTATCTGCGCCGCCGGGGCCTCGCGGTGCGCGTTGCCGACACACGCGGCGACCCGCCGGGGCTCCAGGCATTGCGCGAGGATGGCACGGAGGTGGAGCTTCGCACCGGCGCTTTTGACACGGCGCTCCTCGACGACGTCGCCCAGGTGGTCGTCTCGCCGGGCCTGTCGGTGCGCGAGCCCGTGGTCCAGGAAGCGAGCCGGCGCGGATTACCCGTCGTCGGCGACATCGAGCTCTTTGCGCGTGAGGCGCAGGCGCCGGTCGCGGCGGTGACGGGCACCAACGGCAAGAGCACTGTGACGACGCTCGTGTCCAAGCTCGCGTCCGCCGCGGGGCGAGCGACGCTTGCCGGCGGTAATCTTGGCGAGCCGGCGCTCGATCTGCTCGCGCAGCCGGTGCCCGAGCTCTACGTCCTCGAGCTTTCGAGCTTCCAGCTCGAGACCACCTGGTCGCTCAGCACGACGACCTCGACCGTGCTCAACGTCACTCCGGATCACATGGATCGCTACCCGAGCGTACAGGCCTACGCCGACGCGAAGGCACGCATCTTCGACGGCTGCGATGTAGCGGTCGTCAACGCCGACGACGACCTGGTGCGCGCCATGCCGCGCGCACGACAACGCGTGCTGTCCTTCAGCCTGCGTTCGCCGGATGCGGATTACGCGCTGGCGGACCAGCCCGAGCCGCTCGTGCTCCGCCGGGGCGAGCCGCTGCTGCCGCTTTCCCGTCTGCGACTGCAGGGCCGGCACAATGCCGCCAACGCGATGGCGGCGCTCGCGATGTGCGAGGCTCTTGCCCTGACCGATGCGCCGGTGCTTGCAGCGCTCGCGGATTTCGACGGCCTGCCGCACCGCGCGCAGTGGGTGGCCGACATCGACGGCGTGCACTACGTCAACGACTCCAAGGGCACCAATGTCGGTGCGACCATCGCGGCCATCGACGGGATGAGCGGACCGCTGGTGCTGATCGCCGGCGGCGACGGCAAGAACGCCGACTTCGCGCCGCTCGCGGCGGCCTGCCGCGGCAAGGTGCGGCACGCCGTGCTCATCGGCCGCGACGCCGCTCGCATCGCCGCCGCTCTGGAAGAATCGAGCACCGAATTCGCCGCGGATATGACCTCTGCAGTCCGCGCCGCGCGCGCAGCGGCGCGGCCCGGCGACACGGTGCTGTTGTCACCGGCCTGCGCGAGTCTCGACATGTTCCGCGACTACGCGCACCGCGGCGAAGCGTTCATCGCCGCGGTCAGGAGCCTTGCGCGATGAGCGCCGCGACCATGGCCTACGCACGCTCCTCGGGCCGGCCGCGCCGGCTGGTGCTCGATCCGTGGGTCGCCGGCCCGGTGCTCGCGCTGCTCCTGATCGGCCTGGTGATGGTTGCCTCGGCGTCGATCGGTATCTCCGAGCGCGAGCTCGGCGAGCCGTTCTACTACCTGCAGCGGCAGTCGATGTTCGTGGCGCTCGGCCTGGTCGCCGCCCTCGTCGGTGTGACCATCCCGACGCAAGTCTGGGAGAAGCATTCGATCTGGCTGCTGGTCGGCGCATTCGTGCTGCTGATCCTGGTACTCACGCCGGGTCTCGGTCACGAGGTCAACGGCAGCACCCGCTGGATCCGCCTCGGCGTGATGAACTTCCAGGTCTCGGAGCTCGCCCGCGTGATGCTCCTCACCTGGATCGCGAGCTTTGCCGTGCGTCGCGCCGACGAGCTGCGGCGCGACTTCAAGGGCTTCATGAAGCCCGTCGGTGTCCTGTGTGCGGCGATGGTCCTGCTGCTCGCGGAACCCGACTTCGGCGCCGCCACTGTGCTGATGGCCACGGGTATTGCGGTGCTGTTTGTCGCCGGAGTGCGTTTGCGTCACCTCGCGGTGCCGCTCGCGCTCGGCATCGGTGGCATGGTGCTGCTCGCCATCAGCTCCAACTATCGGTTGCGCCGCATCAAGGCTTTTCTCGACCCCTGGGCCGATCCGTACGACAGCGGTTTCCAGCTCACCCAGTCGCTGATCGCCATCGGCCGCGGCGAATGGCTCGGCGTGGGACTCGGGTCGAGCGTCCAGAAGCTCTTCTACCTGCCCGAGGCGCACACGGACTTCGTGTTTGCGGTGATGGCGGAGGAATTCGGTCTCGCCGGCGTCGTGCTGGTCATCGGTCTCTTCGTCGTGCTGGTCGGTCGCGCACTCAGGATCGGGCGCAACGCGGCGGAGGCGGGCTTCGAGTTCCAGTCGTACCTGGCCTCGGCGATCGGCATCTGGCTCGGCCTGCAGGCGTTCGTCAACATCGGCGTGAACATGGGCCTGCTGCCGACCAAGGGGCTCACGCTGCCGCTCTTCAGCTACGGCGGCAGCAGCATGCTGGTCACGCTCGGCTGGCTCGGCGTTCTGCTACGCATCCATCACGAGACCGCGGTGTCGGGCCGCGTCGTGATGCCGCGCGAGGCGCGGCGGCAATGAGCCGGCGCGTCGCATTCATCATGGCGGGCGGCACGGGCGGTCACGTGTTCCCCGCGCTCGCGACGGCGCGCGTGCTGCGCCGCCGCGGCTTCGACATCGTGTGGCTCGGCACGCAGCGCGGCATCGAGGCGCGGCTGGTGCCCGCCGAGGGGATACCCGTCGAGTGGCTGTCGGTCGGCGGCCTGCGCGGCAAGGGTGTGGTCACGCTCCTCGCGGCACCTTTCCGGCTGGTCCGCGCGATCCTCCAGGCAGTCGGCGCACTGCGCCGGCACCGGCCGGCAGTCGTGCTGGGCGCGGGCGGCTTCGCCTCGGGCCCGGGTGGCATCGCCGCGTGGCTCTTGCGGCGTCCGCTGGTGGTACACGAGCAGAACGCGATCGCGGGCCTCACCAATCGGGCACTCGCGCGGCTGGCGGACCGGGTGCTCGAGGGTTTTCCCGGCAGCTTCGGTCCACGGATCCGCGCCGAGCGCGTCGGCAATCCGGTGCGGCCCGAGATAGCCGCGATCGCCGCACCCGAACAGCGTTACGCGGGGCGCGAAGGGCGCGCACGGCTGCTCGTATTTGGTGGCAGCCAGGGCTCGGCGCGCCTGAACGCGGTCGTCCCGGCCGCGATCGCAGAGCTGCCGGGAACGCTCCGTCCCGACGTGTTGCACCAGACCGGGAGCGCGGGTCTCGACGAGACCACCGCGGCCTACCGCAGCCGCGGCCTCGACGCCGATGTGCGTCCCTTCGTCGACGACATGGCGGGTGCGTATGGCTGGGCGGACCTCGCGGTGTGCCGCTCCGGTGCGCTGACCGTTGCGGAGCTGGCCGCGGCAGGCGTACCGGCGATTCTCGTGCCGTTTCCCGCGGCCGTGGACGATCACCAGACGCGCAACGCCGGCTACGCGGTCGAGGCGGGAGCGGCGGTGCTGATGCCGGAAGCGACGCTTACGCCTCTCTCGCTCGCCACGAAGCTCCGCGACCTGCTCGAGGCCGGGCGGCCGAGGCTGCTCGCGATGGCCCAGGCCGCGCGGCGTACCGCGATCACCGACGCCGACGAGCGGCTCGCGGATGCGTGTGTCGCGGTGGCGGGAGGCACGGCATGAAGGACCGCCGCACGAGAGACCGCATGCGCCGGATCAACACGATCCACTTCGTCGGCATCGGCGGCAGCGGCATGAGCGGCATCGCCGAGGTGCTCGCGAACCTGGGCTACGCCGTCCAGGGCTCGGATCTCAGGGCGAGCGACGCGACGCGCCGGCTCGAGTCGCTCGGCGTCAAGGTCGTGCTCGGCCACCAGCCCGCGAACGTCGCCGGCGCCGACGTCGTGGTGGTGTCGAGCGCCGTGGACGCTGGCAACCCCGAGATCTCCTCCGCGCTCGAACGGCGCATCCCGGTCGTCAAGCGCGCGGAGATGCTCGGCGAGCTGATGCGTTTCCGGTACTCGATCGCGGTCGCCGGCACCCACGGCAAGACAACGACCACGAGCCTGGTCGCGAGCGTGCTCGCAGAAGGCGGCGAGGATCCGACCTTCGTCATCGGCGGGCGCCTGAAGAGCGCGGATGCGAACGCGCGGCTTGGCGACGGCCGCTACCTGGTCGCCGAGGCGGACGAGAGCGACGCCTCGTTCATGCACCTGCAGCCGATGATCGCGGTGGTCACAAACGTGGACGCGGATCATCTCGGCACGCACGGCGGCGACTTCGAGCAGCTCAAGTCGAGCTTCGTCGAGTTCCTGCACAACCTGCCCTTCTACGGCCTGGCGGTGGTGTGCAGCGACGACCCGGTCACCGCGAGTCTGATACCGAGGATCGGGCGGCCGTATCTCGGCTACGGGTTCGGCGCCGACGCCGACGTGCGCGCAGTGAACCTCGTTCGTCGCGGCGCGCGGTCCAGCTTCGACGTGATCCGGCCCGGCCGCGCCGCCGCGCTGCCGGTCACACTCAACCTGCCGGGCCTGCACAACGCGCTGAACGCGCTCGCCGCGATCGCCGTGGCAACGGAGCTCGAGATCGGCGACGCAGAGATCGCCCGCGCACTGGCGGAATTCCAGGGCATCGACCGCCGGCTGCAGACGCTCGGTGAGCTCGCGACCGCGCGCGGTCGCATCGTGGTGGTCGACGACTATGCGCATCACCCGACCGAGATCGCGGCGACGCTCGAGGCCGCGCGCCAGGCGTGGCCCGACCGGCGCATCGTGCTGGTGTTCCAGCCGCACCGCTACACGCGGACGCGCGACCTGCTCGACGATTTCGCCAAGGTGCTCTCGGAGCCGGACGCGCTCGTGGTCGCCGAGGTCTATGCCGCGGGCGAGCCACCGATCGCCGGCGCCGATGCGAAGTCGCTGTGCCGCGCGATCCGCTCCCGCGGGCGACTCGACCCCGTCATGCTCGGCGCGCTCGACGAGTTGCCACGGGCGCTCGCCGACATCGTCCGCGACGGCGATGTCGTGCTGACCATGGGGGCCGGCAGCATCGGCGCCGCCGCGCACGAGCTGCCGGGCCGGCTCGCCGACACGATCGCGGCGAGCGGAGGCCGCGCATGAGCCGGCCGGGCCAGGTCGTGCATCCCGGCGACTTCGGCGGCGTCGCGGTGCTCATGGGCGGGACCTCGTCCGAGCGCGACGTGTCGCTCGACTCGGGCCGCAACGTCCTGGAGGCGCTGCAGCGTCGCGGCGTCGACGCCTTCGCGATCGACGGCATTCCAGACCTGGTGGCCGAGCTCACGCAGCCGCCGGGGCGGCGCATCGACCGCGTGTTCAACATCCTTCACGGCAATCGGGGCGGGGGCGAGGACGGAGTCGTACAGGGACTCCTTGACGCGCTAGGCGTGCCGTACACGGGATCCGGTGTGCTCGGGTCGGCGCTCTCGATGGACAAGATCCGCACCAAGCAGGTGTGGCTCTCGCTCGGTCTGCCGACGCCGGCATACGTCCGTCTCGAGCGCGGCGACGACGTCGTCGCGGCCGCGCACAGGATCGGGCTGCCGGTCATCGTCAAGCCCGCCTGCGAGGGCTCGAGCGTCGGCGTGACACGCTGCTTCAATGACACGGACCTGCCCGCCGCCGTGGCGCTCGCCTCGCGCTACGACGGCCCGATGCTCGTCGAGCAGCTCATCGAGGGCGACGAGTACACCGTGGCTGTGCTCGGCAGCGAGGCGCTGCCCTCGATCCGCATCGTGCCCGCGGGCGAGTACTACGACTACCACGCCAAGTACGTCGCCGACGACACGCAGTACATCTGCCCCGGGCTCACGGGCGCCGCCGAGCAGGAGCTCGGCAGCCTCGCGCTCGGCGCCTTCTTCGCCGCGGGCTGCAGCGGCTGGGGTCGCGTCGATTTCATGCGTGACCGCGCCGGCGGACCGTGGCTGCTCGAGGTCAACACCGCACCCGGCATGACCAGCCATTCGCTGGTGCCGAAGGCCGCCGGGGCGCGAGGCATGGATTTCGACGAGCTGGTCTGGCGCGTGCTCGAGACGAGCTTTGCGGCGCGGGGGCCATGAGGAAATGCGGATGACGCCATTCACAGCCCGCAAGCGCCGTCGCGCGACCGATCTCGCGCCGACGCTGTTCGAGCGCATCGAGTGGCGCCGGCTCGCGACCGGCGCCGGGATGCTGGCCGGAGTCGCGCTGGTCGTGATGCTGCTCGCGCTCGCGCTCGACCGCCCGGTGCAGCGCGTGCTGGTCGAAGGAGCGTTCCAGCGCGTGTCGCCGCCGCAGGTGGAGAGCGCGGTCGCGCGCGTGGCACGCGGCGGCCTCACCTCGGTTGACCTCGAGGCGGTGCGCGCCGAGGTGCGCAGGATCCCCTGGGTCGACGGCGTGATCGTGCAGCGGCGCTGGCCCGATGCGCTCCGCGTCTCGATCACCGAGCAGGTGGCGGCTGCGCGCTGGAACGACACGGGGCTGCTCAACACGCGCGGGCACCTCTTCATACGCAACGCGCGCTTCGCGCCGCCCGAGCTGCCACTGCTCGAGGGTCCCGAGGGCAGCGAGGGCGCCGTCGCGCAGGTCTACCTCGACGCGCAGGGGAGGCTGCTCGAAGCGGGCTTAAGGCTCACCGGTGTGCGCCTCGACGAGCGCGGCGCCTGGGAGCTCGCGATCTCGGACGGCCTCCGGGTGAAGCTCGGCCGACAGGCGGTCAACGAGCGTCTCGAGCGTTTCATCGCCCTTGCGAGCCCGATGGTCGCCAAGCGGCTCGCGGAGATCTCCTACGTGGATATGCGTTACACGAACGGGTTCAGCGTCGGCTGGAACGGCCGTTCCTCACTAGCGGTCGCTCCGACCGAGGTTGCAGAGGGCGATGGCTAGAAAATCCGAGCGGAATCTGATCGTAGGACTCGACATCGGCACGTCGAAGGTCGTGGCCATCGTGGGCGAGCTCACCACCAACGGCGTGATCGAGGTCGTGGGCGTCGGATCGCATCCGTCGCGCGGGCTGAAGAAGGGCGTGGTCGTCAACATCGACTCGACCGTGCAGTCGATCCAGCGCGCGGTCGAGGAAGCGGAGCTGATGGCGGGCTGCCAGATCCACTCGGTGTTCGCCGGGATCGCGGGCAGCCACGTGCGCAGCCTCAATTCCCACGGCATCGTCGCCAT
>DATJKD010000159.1:0-14401 GCA_035491795.1 Steroidobacteraceae bacterium
GAGGCATTGAGCGCGACAGATTCCGGACGGGATCTGAATATCATCCGTCGCACGCTCGCTCACCGGCGCACGCCGGTCTGCAACCCGTCCGCTTCGCAGATCGGCATGCGAGGTGTGCGGCCTACGCCGCTTGCCGGTCCAGGCGCAACCAGCGTCGCGGCAACTCGCCGAACCATGCGAGCTCGCCCGCCAGCGCCGCAACCTCACCGACGATCAGCAGCGCTGGTGATCGGATTTCGCCGTGAGCGCCAATATCGGTCAGGTCCCCCAAGGTAGCGATCGTGACGCGCTGATCGGCACGCGATCCATTCTCCACGATCGCGATCGGCGTCGATGCGTCTCTCCCCTGCCCGATAAGCCCTTTGCTGATGGCTGCGAGTCGGCCCGCGCCCATGTAGAAAGCAAGCGTCTGGCGCTCGCGCGCCAGTGACTGCCAGTCGAGACGATCGACCGAATCGCCACAATGCGCCGTCACGAGCCGGAGCGACTGTGCATGCCGGCGGTGGGTGAGCGGGATTCCCGCATAGGCCGCGCAGGCGACGGCCGCGGTAATCCCCGGCACGACCTCGTATGCGATGCCCGCCGCGCGCAGCGCTTCGAGCTCTTCGCCGCCGCGGCCGAAGATGAACGGGTCACCGCCCTTCAGGCGCACCACCCTGCGGCCGGCGCGGGCGTGCTCGATCATCAGCTCGTGAATTCTGGTCTGCGGCACCGAATGCGCGCCGGCGGCCTTACCGACGGAGATGTGCGCGGCGTCCCGGCGCGACAGCGCAAGGACCTCGTCCGCCACCAGTCGATCGTGGAGGATCACATCGGCGTCCTGCAGCGCACGCAGCGCGTTCAGCGTCAGGAGCCCCGGATCCCCCGGTCCGGCACCGACCAGCACGACGGAACCCGTCGTCGATCCGGTCTCGGGCGTCATCGATCGCTCGAGCTCGCGTTCGGCCGCGACGCCGCGCCGCGCCCGAAGCAGCTCCGCCACGCGTCCGCGGACGATCTTCGTATAAAACCGGCGGCGCGCAGCGAGATCCGGGAAAGCGGCGCGGATGCGCGCGCGCCATCGCGCGAGCAGCTCCGCAAGCGGCCCGATCGACTCGTCGACCGTCGTCTCCAGGCGCTCGCGGATGAGCCGCGCGAGGACCGGCGCCGTGCCACCGCTCGATACCGCGATCATCACCGGTGAGCGATCGACGATCGCCGGCACGATGAAGCCCGAGAGCTCGGCGTCGTCGACGACGTTGGCGAGGAGGTTCCGCGCCCGCGCGGCCGCCGCGACGCGTGCGTTCAGCTCGCGATCGGCGGTGGCGGCGATTGCGAGAACTACGCCGTCGAGCTGTTCATCGGCATAGTCGGCTGCGAGATGGGTGATGACCCCGGCGGAATCGGCGGCCTGCCCGTCGAGCCAGGGCGTGAGTGCGCGCGCGACGACGAGAACGCGTGCGCCCGCTTCGCACAGCAGTCGCACCTTGCGCTCGGCGACTTCACCGCCGCCGACCACGAGCACGCGGCGGTCCCGAAGGTCCGCAAACAGTGGAAAGTAGCGCACGGAAACCTCGCTCGCCGTCGCGGTCCGGTGTCAGCCCTCGAGCCCGTGCAGGCCGCACTCGCGCTTGAGGCCGAAGAACCGCGTCGCCTCCTCGTCGTCGCCCGCCTCGGCGAGCGTGCGTGTCGAGTGCCAGTCGCCAATTGAGACATAACCGTCGTGCCACAGCGGGTGATATGGCAGCTCGTACCGGCGCAGGTACTCGTACACGTCGCGATCGGTCCAGTCGAAGATCGGGTAGACCTTCCAGCGGCCTTCTATGTACTCGAGCGGCCGGATCTGGCTTCGGCTTCTCGACTGCTGGCGCCGGAGGCCAGCGAACCAGCTCCGCGTGCCGAGCTCGTCGAGCGCCCGACGCATCGGCTCGGTCTTGCGCAGCTCGTTGTATCGGTCGATGCCCTCCACACCCTGCTCCCAGAGCCGGCCGTGCGTCGCTTCGAACCACGCCGGAGACATCCGGGGCTGAACGACCTTGAGATTGAGCGACAGCCGCACTGCGAGCTCGTCGACGAAGCGATAGGTCTCCGGGAAGAGGTACCCGGTATCGATCAGGATTACTGGTATCGACGGCAGCTGGCGCGTCACCATGTGCAGCGACACCGCCGCCTGGGCGCCAAAGCTGGACGACAGCGCCTTGGGACCGGGCAGATGCTGCACAGCCCACGACACCCGCTCCTCCGCGTTCATGTGCGTGAGCTCGATGTTCGCCTCATCGAGCCTCGCCGGCTCGATGAGCGCATGTTCCGGATTCCAGGCCAGGGCCCTCATGACCGCGCCGCCTCCGGGGCCGATGCGCGCCCCGACACCAATCCCGCCCGCCATGCGTAGTCTCCAAAACGCTCGTCCGGCTGCCGCTCGGCCGCGAACCGGCCAAAGGCCTCGTCCAGAGCCGCAAGAATAGTCGGCTCGTCGACGTTCTCCCGGTAGAGCACGTTCAGTCGCTGCCCGCGTCCATCGCCGCCCAGATACAGGTTGTAGCGGCCCGGCGCCTTGCCAATCAGCGCGACCTCCGCCACGTAGGGGCGCGCGCAACCGTTCGGGCAGCCCGTGATCCGCAGCGTGAGCGGCAGCTCGCGGAGCCCATGCGCCGCGAGACTCTCTTCGACCGATCGCACAAACGCCGGCAGGTATCGCTCCGCCTCCGCCATGGCGAGCGGACAGGTGGGCAGCGCCACGCAGGCGAGCGCATCGCGCGACAGCGGTGTTGCGCGCAGATGGGCGTCGAGGCCGTAGCGCACGACCAGCGCATCGATAAATACGCGTGCGCCGCGCTCTACGCCCGCCACGATCAGGTTCTGGTTCGGGGTCAGCCGGAAGTCACCGCGATGCACGCGCGCGATCTCCCTGAGGCCGGTGAGCAACCGACCGCGATCGGAGTCCCGCACCCGGCCGGACTCGATGCGCAAGGTCAGGTGCCACCGCCCGTCATGACCCTCCACCCATCCAAACCGGTCGCCGTTGGTCGTGAACTCGAAGGGCTTCGGGGCAGCAAGCGCAAAGCCCTGGCGGCGCGTAATCTCGCCCACGAACCAGTCGAGCCCCCGATCGTCGATGGTGTACTTGAGCCGCGCGTGCTTGCGGTTCGTGCGATCGCCGAAGTCGCGTTGTGTCGTAACGACGGCTTCAGCGACCGCGAGCAGCTGCCCGGGCTCGAGAAAACCAACCACGTCCGCGAGACGGGGGTAGGTCGCGGATTCTCCGTGGCTGGTGCCCAGGCCGCCGCCCACGGCCAAATTGAATCCCTTGAGCGTGCCATCCTCGATGATCGCGATGAAGCCGAGATCGTTCGAGAAGACGTCGACGTCGTTGACGGGCGGGACCGCGATTGCGCTCTTGAACTTGCGCGGCAGATACGTCGGTCCGTAAACGGGTTCGGCTTCGGGCGTGCCCGCGAGCTTCTCGCCGTCGAGCCAGATCTCGTGATAGGCGCGTGTGCGCGGCTTCAGGTGCTCCGACAGCCGCGTCGCCCAGTCGTAGACCTCGGCATGCACGCGCGACTCGACGGGGTTCGCGCTCGCCATCACGTTGCGGTTGACGTCTCCGCAGGCGGCGATCGTGTCGATCAGCGTGGCGTTGATCGCCGCCATCGTCGCCTTGAGCTCGGTCTTGACGACGCCGTGGATCTGGAACGCCTGGCGCGTCGTGATCCGGAGGCTCTCGTTGCCGTAACGGCGCGCAATCTCGTCCAGTGCGAGCCATTGCACCGGTGTGCAGATGCCGCCCGGCAGCCGCGTGCGGATCATGAAGCTGTAGGCGGGCTCGAGCTTCTGCTGCCGGCGCTCCTCGCGGAGGTCGCGATCGTCCTGCTGGTAGCTGCCGTGGAACTTGATGAGCTGCGTGTCGCTTTCACGCAGCGCCCCGGTGACCGGATCCGCGAGACTCTCAGCCAGCGTGCCGCGGAGCCCGCGGCTCTCGCGCTTGATCAGCTCGACGGGTGACAGCTCGCTCATCTTCAGTACACGTCCCGGAGATACCGGCGCTCGTCGGCGAGCTGCCTGACCCAGGCCTCGGCGGCCTCGCGCGCGAGCCCGCCGTGTTGCGTTGCGACATCCGTGAGCGCGGCGTTGACGTCGGCCGCCATCTGCTCGGCATCGCCGCAGACATAGAGGTAGGCGCCGCCCTCGATCCAGGCGAAGAGCTCGCGCCCGTGCTCGCGCATCCGATCCTGCACATAGGCGCGCGGCGTGCGGTCGCGCGAGAACGCGAGGTCGAGCCGGTGCAGGAGACCCTTGCGTTGCGCGTCCTGCCATTCCAGCTGGTAGAGGAACTCGCTCGCGAAATGCCGCGCGCCGAACAGAAGCCAGTTGCGACCCCTGGCACCTTGCGCCTCGCGGTGCTGCAGGAACCCGCGGTAGGGCGCGACGCCCGTACCGGGGCCAATCATGATGACGTCGCGTGTCGTATCGGACGGCAGCCGAAAGCGCTCGTTCGACTCGATAAAGATCCGAGCGGTAGCGTCGTCGCCCGTAAGCGCGGCCAGGTGTCCCGAGGCGGCGCCCAGCCGCCGCTCGCCGTCGCGCTCGTAGTCGATCACGGCGACGGTCAGATGCGCCTCCTCGCCCACCGCCTCGCGGCTCGAGGCGATCGAATACAGCCGCGGCGCGAGTGGCCGCAAGGCCTGAACGAGCCCACTGGCGTCCCAGCGCGCCGGGTGCCGGCGCAGCAGATCGGCAAGCTGCAGATCCTTGAGCACGCGACGAAGCTGCTCACCGTTCGCGGGGTCCAGCACCGAGGCGAGCGCTGGTACGCCCGCGCGCTCGGCATGCTGAACCAGGAAGGGCCGCGTGAGGCGGGTCAGCTCCCGTCCCATCGCCAGCCATTCGCGGAGCGCCTTCGTCTGACCATCGGCTGCAACCGGTTCTGCGCCGTCGAGACCCGTTGCCGCGAGCACCTGGTCGACGACCAGCGGCGGATTCTCGTGCCACACCCCGAGCGCATCACCCGGCTCGTACGTCAGAGCCGAGCCTTCGAGCGACAGCTCGACATGACGCACATCCTTGGTTGCGTCGCGCCCGGTGATGCGCTGATTGGCGAGCACCGACGCGGCATACGGCTGCTCGCGGGAGTACTCCGGCGCGGCCGGCACGGAACGCAGTCGCGTGACGGTGGCGACCGCCGGCGCACCAAGCGCCTCGCGCGCCTCACCCACGACCTGCTCGAGCCAGGGCACTGTGAGCCGCTCGTAGTCGAGATCGCAATCGACCCGTGCCAGCAGGCGCCGGGCACCGAGCGCCACCAGGCGCTCATCGATCAGGCGGCCGGTCTCACAGAATTTCGGATAGCTCGAGTCGCCAAGCGCGAGCACGGAGTACTGGAGCTGCTCGAGTTTCGGTGCGCGCTTGCCGGCGAGGTAATCGATGAAGCCGCGGGCATCGTCGGGCGGGTCACCGTCGCCGTGCGTGCTCATCACGACGACGAGGAGCCGTTCCTTTGCGAGATCCTTGAGCGGGTAGTCGCGCGTCGACTGCACCCGCACCGCGAGCCCCGCAGCCTCGGCCGCACGCCCGAGGCGTTCCGCGATGCGCTTGCCATTGCCGGTCTGCGAACCATAGATCACGGCCAGCCGGGCCTGGGCTTCCGAGCGCGCCGCCGGGATCGCGAGCGGCACCGCGCCCGACCGGCCCTGTGCACGCTCAAAGGCAATACCGGCCGCGAAACCCGAAAGCCATTGCAGTGAGGGGGCGTCGAGGCCCTCGACCACGCGCGCCACCAGCTCGGACCGCTCGGGATCGAGCGGTCCGAGGGACTGGGCGAAAACGGGTTGGGAGCTCATGGCACGCCTGGAAGAGGGCTTCCACGCGATGCTAGGGAAGCGCGTTCCGCGACGGAAAGGCCGCGTCGTTATGCAGTCATAACCTCGGCCGTGAGGACCGGAACATGGACACGCGTGTCAGCTGTCAGCGGACCGAGTTCGATAACGGCACGAGCAACTGTCTCCAATCGCTTACACATTTTTGGGTACTACCGCTCGTTATGGCCCCCTAGAGTCGCGCCAACCGAGCGGAGCCTCGACACCCCGATCGCATAGGACGGCGCCGGGAATCAAGCACGGACGGTCCGTCCTTTTTCCCACGAACGGGGGAGTCAGCATGAACCTGGGCGTTCCTGCGTTGGTCGGGGCGATGCTCCTCGTCTCGTGGACCGCGGTGGCCGCGAATACCGCCCCCAGAATCTCGGGGGTGCCGGACGGGGCGGTCAGGGCATTCGAGCAGTACAACTTCCGCCCGGTCGCCCGTGATGCCGACGGCCAGTGGCTGCGATTTGCGATCGCCAACAAGCCTCCCTGGGCGTCGTTCGATCGGACCACAGGTCGACTCTACGGAACGCCCAAGGCCGCGTACGCGGGCATCACCTTCGGGGCCATACGTATTTCGGTCAGCGACGGAATCACGCGGCGTTACCTGCCCGGATTCAGCATCGCCGTGAAGCCGGCGAACCGTGCTCCCAGGATGTCCGGAACCCCGATCACCTTCGTGCCGGTCGGCCGGAGCTACGCGTTTCGCCCAACGGCCCGCGATCCGGATGGCCAGCGGCTCGTGTTTACGATCGCAAACCGGCCAGCGTGGGCAACATTCGACAGGCGGTCGGGACATCTCGCGGGCCTTCCCGCGCGTTCATTGGCTGGAAGGCTTTATCAAAACATCCGTGTCTGCGCCTCAGACGGACGGGCCAGGGCGTGCCTGCCGGCGTTTTCGATACGCATTGCGGCATCGAACAGGGCACCCCGAATTTCGGGCACGCCCAGCCGCACTGCACGAGTCGGCACCAGGTATTCGTTCAAACCCCGGGCGTACGACGCTGATCGACACAGAGTCTGGTTCCTGATTGTGAACAAGCCGGCATGGGCTACGTTCGATCGACGGACCGGGCGGCTGAGCGGAACCCCAAGAGCCTTCCAGGCGGGCAGGACGACCCGAGGAGTGCGGATCGCTGTGACCGACGGTTATTCGAAGACGTGGTTACCGGCGTACACGCTGCAGGTCGCCGATCCGCCCACTGCGAGGGGCAGTGCAAGACTCAGCTGGTCCGCGCCGACCCGCAATACGGACGGGAGCCGGCTGACGGACCTCAGGGGCTACGTCATTGAATACGGTACGCGGCGCGATCAATTGAACGAACGCCTCGATGTGCGAGGCGAAGCGGTCACGTCCGCCGTCGTCGAAGATCTCGGGCCGGCAACCTGGTATTTCGGCGTGCGCGCCGTCTCGACTGCGGGCATCGAGAGCCGGCTCTCTGAGGTCGTCAGCAAGACGATCCCGTGACCGCTCATACCGGTAAGCCCTTGGCTAATCGGACCGAGCGCTCATGCGATCGGGCATGACTCTCACATGCTCCCTATCAGGTTGATAAAGAATCCCTGCTGGTCGTAGCTCAGGTCCGTGAGGTCGTCGGAGAAGTCCGTGAAGTTGTAACCGGCACCGACTTTGAAGTGCTCGCCAAGGTAGCGGTAGACGGCCACCAGCGCGCCGCTTCGGGTCTGGTCGACATCGGGCAGGTCGAGGGTCCGCGCCTCGACCAACCCCTCCCACACCTCCCGGATCCGCAGGTCGGTCCTCAGGATCACGAGCTGAGCCGAGTTGTCGAAGTACTCAGGATCTTCCCGGTCCAGGCTGATCTCACCCAGGCGGTAGGCGTACTTGCCGCCGATCGACCACGCCGCGGTGAGGTCGTAGTTCACGTCGACGGACGCGATGTGGCTCTTCTGGATGAATTCGGCCGCGGTCTGCTGCGGCGAGATCTGGTCCGCAGTCGGCACGTTGAAGAAGTAGGTGTACTTCGCCAGGGCGTTGAGCCGGTCGTTGCTCACCGGCCGGTAGGCATAACCGATCACCGCCTCGGTGTACCCGCCGTCGAAGAAGTCGCCCTGGGTGCTGTCGCTCACCGCGTGGTTGAGCTTCCCGATCACCCGCCAATCATCGTTGAGCTGGTACTTGAGGTTGTTCCGGTACAACCAGGTGGTGCGCTCGTTAATGGTGGTGTCGAGCTGCTCGGTCTCGTCCATGCGGTACTCGACCGCGCTCGAGACCTGGATCGAGTCATAACCGTACCCCACCCGCACGCCGCCGGCCTTGCGGTCGGTCTCGGCACCGGTTTGCGAGTCCGTGAGCGTGCCGAAATCGGCATTGGCGCCCAGGTTCCAGCGGTCGGCCGCGACCAGGTTGATGCCCGTGGCGTGGGTGAGTCCGCCGAGCGAGTCGGAGTCCTGGTAGCGCTCCTCGAGATACACGCTGCTCGCGTCCGACAGCCGCCGCTTGACGCCCGACACCAGGTTCGCACGCCGCGCGTAGAGGCCGTTGTCGGCGCGCTCGTTCTCGAGCCCGTAGTTCAGATACAGGTTCGTGCGCTCCGTCAGCAGGTAATTGGTGCCGACGCGTCCGCCTGGCCCCAGGTCACCGTCGGAGACCTCCGCGTCGAGCCGGAAGCGGTCGGTGAAGCGGTACGAGCCGCCCGTTCCGATCCGGCCGTTGTCCTCGCGGTTGCCGTCCTTCGACAGCGTGTCCTGCACGAAGCCGTAGACCCGCCAGGACGCGCCCGAATCGTAGGCGGCCTGCGCGATGCCGTCGGTGCGCTCGCCCTGCTCCTGCGTGAGTGGGATGACCGGCGAGTGGTCCTCGCGCAGATCGTTGCGGAGCCCCGTGCTCACGCTCCAGGCATTGGTCACCTGGAATCCGACGTCGATCTCCTGCGCGCTCGTTTCCAGCCCCTGCTTCTGGATGCGCTGGTCGCTCTTGGCCTTGACCTCGAGCCGATCGGTGATCGGCATCTCGAAGGTACCACCGACGTGCTCGGTGTCCGTGAGCGTCGCGAGCCCGGGCGCTGAATACCCCTCGCCCATCGTCTGAGAATAGAGCGTCACCCGACCACGGCCGTTCGCAAAGACATCTCCGAGCCCCACGCTCAGGTCCGCGCGGTAGGCGTCGGCGCTCGCGTCCGTGAAGCCGAGATCGTCGTAGCCGTAGAACCCGAAGCCGCCGTCGTCCGAGCGCATGGCGTTCGAAACCAGGCCCTCGCTGCGCCCGCCCTGCAGCTTGATCCAGGACTCGGCGCTCATGCGCAGCGTTACGTCCGCCGCCTGCAGGCTCGAGTCCTCGCCGCTCTCGTCGTTGTTGCTGCCGGTCAGCCCGAGCCGGACGTGCTCGTTCACCCAGACGTGTCCCTGCCCGCCGGCGGCCATGGCATCGGTGTCGTCGAAGCCGGGGGTGTATTCGTAGCGCACGACCAGGAACGCCTCGTCGCCGCTTACGCCGCCGCTACGAATCAGGAGGCTGTCGTCGACGGTCGCGGAGAGGGGCTCGGCGAGCAGCACGCGTCCCTGGAGGTAGTCAATGTCGTAGTCGAGGGCCGGTCGCAGGTTCACGACGCCCGTGACGATGCGTGAGTCCTTGTCGCGCAGCTCGATACGGGCGCTCTCGGAGCCGGGCAGGACGTCCTGGCGCCGCAGGAAGTAAAGCGAGCCGCCGGTGCCGCGGAACTCCTCGAAGCTCGCGACGGTGCCGGGCTGGGCGGCGAACCCGTCGATGCCATAACGATTTTCGCCGAAGCTCGTGGTGTCGTCGGACTCGTAATGCGCGTTGGCGCCGTAGAGCCCGCGGTCGACCTGGGCGAGCTCGTTCTGCATGTAGCCGACCTTGAAGTTGCCCCACAGACCGTGGTTCTCGCCTTCGCTCAGCTTGACGTAGAACTTGCCCATCGTGGGCGCCATCTCCTCGACCACGCCGTCGTCGCCGAAGGTCGGGTAGTGATAGTCCGGATCGATGCGTCGGAAGAGCGAGTCGGGCGACTTGTCGAGGAAGTTGCTGAACAGATCATCCAGCGGCCCCTCCTGCGTATCGGCGCTCGCGGTCAGCCGCCAGTGCTCGCTGAACTTGCCACTCGCGTAGAACGCCAACCGGCCGTCCAGGGAGGAGTCGAGGTCCTGCGGCGCGTTCGCACCCTGCAGCAGCTCGGCGGGCCCGTTGATCCGGTTCTCCGACATGGTGAGGTCCGCGAGACCGACGTAGAACCAGTCGTTGCGCTTGAGCTCGAGGTCGCGCAGAAAGAGGGTGCCGTTGCCGCCCTCGTCCAGCATCGCGACTTCGACGGTCTGCGCGCCCGAGGGCAGGATCTCCTCCGCGACGAAGTTGCCCTGCGCGTCGACCGGTACCGGCCTGCCGGCCACCCATACCTCGTGCCCGACCGGCACGCCGCTACCGCGCACCTTGATCGTGCCGCTGCCGAGCTGGATGTTGCGAATCGCGAGATCGTTCTCGCCGTACGCCGCCAGCAGCTCAGGGTCCTGCCCGGCGCTGCCCGGCTCGTCGCCAACCTGTTCCGCCGCGGCCGGATCGGTTGTTCCCGTCGGCTCAGCGGTTACCGGCGCGTCGACGCCATCGGTCGATGTCGTCTCGTCAGGCGCGGGCTCGTGCGGCTCGCCGGACTCTTCAAACTGCTCTGCGTAAGCCGCTCGCTCGGTGGACTGCGACGTGACTTCGACCGCCGCCTCGGGCGCGCCGGCCGCCCGGTGCACCATCCAGAGAGGCTTCGCGCCGGTCTCGTCGAAGTTCCCCTTCGCGTCATAGGCCCGGAGCACGTACTTGAGCTCGCGGACCGGCCCCGGGAAGCGCTGCGCGGTCGGCTGCCACTCGGCGAGACCGGCACGATCGACCTCGAGCACCGCGAGCGGCGTCGACTGCACCGACTGCCCGTCGGCGAAGACTCGGACCTCCGATCGATCGATGAAGTGGCCGTAATTCGCGTACATCCGGAAGCGGACCGGCGGTGCCACCAGCCCTTCCTCACCGGCATCGACAAACTCCACCGAGGCCGGCGTCGCAGCGACCGCGAGCCTGCGCCGCGACTCGAGGTTGTCGAACCGGAACTCGATGTTCGCCTTGTCGAGCGCGACGTCGGTGCAGCGCTGCACGTCCGATGAGCTGCGTGCCGGATCGTCGATCGGCTCGCCGTCGACGGTGATGCGCATCAGGTTGAGCTCGTACGGGCTCTTCGGCTTGAGCTCGCGCGTGAGCCGAGTGATGTCCACACCCTCGTAGTCGTCGAGCGGTGCGAGTTCGTCATAGACGACCTGCACGCGCACGTAGGATTCCTCGCCGCGGATGAAGCCCGCGTTCACGACGTCGTCCGAGTGCACGAAGCCCCGGCCCTCGTGTTCGGCCTGCGCTGGCGCGAGACCCATCTCGGCGCTCACTGTCTCCATCGCGCGCCGTGCGCGCGCCGCGGAGAGCCCGACGTCGTCGCCGTAGACCATGGCGGTGCGGCGGTCCAGGCGATCGTTGGCGGTGTAGCCGATGAATCGCAGCCGCGGATTCCTTCGGCCCGCTACGTCGTTCAGGGCCCGACGCAGGCTGGCCGTGTAGTCGGCTGGAATCAGCGCCCGACCGTTTTCGAGCTTGAGCGGCTCAATGCGTCCCCAGGGTGGGTCATACACTTTGGTTCGAAGCTCGTCGCCCTCTTCGGCGGGACACAGCTGCGGCTCGCTCGACAGCTCCTGCAGCGGGTCGTCGTACCAGAACTCGACCTCGACACGCCGGTTGAGCGCGCGGCCCTGCGCGGTATCGTTGGACGCTACCGGAAGCGTTGCCCCGCGACCGTCGCTCTCGAAGACCGTGCTCGGCAACTCGAGTGCCTCCTGCATCGCGAGCGCGATCCGGTGCGCCCGCGCCTTGGAGAGCGCGAGGTGATTGCCGTAGATGCTCGCCGCGCGTCCCGTCAGCGGCACATCGTCGGTGTAGCCGATGAAGCGGATCTTCACATTCTGCTTGTCCCGCAGGTTGTGGACCGCCTGGCGGACCTGGCGCTTGAACTCCTCGGTCACCCCCGTCGTGTCGTCCTCGTAGCGCAGCGGCACAACCAGGTTCCTGACGCGGGCGCGGCGCTCGTGACCTTCCTGGTAGCGCAGCTTGCAGACCGTCTCCATGCGGCAGACCTTGATCTGCTTGAAGTCCGCGGCGACGAGCACTTCCTCCTCGCGCAGGCTCTCCTTCGGCTGGTCATACCAGACCTCAACCTCGACGCGGCGATTGAGCGCGCGTCCGTCGGTGGTCGCATTGCTCGCGATCGGGCGCGAGTCACCCGCCCACTCGAAGGAGATCGCTTCCGGAGGCAGCGCGAGGGCAAGCTGGAAGAACTCGGCGACCTCGCCCGCTCGCTCGCGCGACAGGCCGGCGTTGTCACCGTACACGCGCGCCAGTCCTGCCGACAGCGGCTGCGAATCCGCATGACCCACGAAGTGCACTCGCACATTGCGGCGGTCGCGCATGCCGTCGAGGATCTGCCCGAGGCGCTCGACGTAACCGCCCGGAATGTCGGCAACCCCGGACTCGAAGCGGATCGCGGGAACGAGGTCGGTGAGCTTGACGGTCTCGAGCTCCTCGCCCATCACCTGTTGCGCTTCCAGCCGGTCGCCGTTTTCGCTTTCAAGCTGCGCCGGATCGCGTGTCCACGTGCCGTAGGGCTGATAGTCGTCGAGGTGGCGCTCGGCGGGCTCGCCGATCGGCGCGTCGACGACTTCCGCGGCAGGGACGCCCGCAGCGGACAGGAGTCCGTACGACAGCAGTAGCAGAGAGATGCGCTTTGACATGCCGATCACCTGCCGGTCGACTCACGGACCGCGGATTTCTCCGGCGGACCGCCGAGACGCCAGAACACTTCGGGCTCGATCGTGAGCTGGTAGCCTGGGTTCTGTGCCTTCCAGGACTCGGTGATCTGTTCGCGCAGCGCCTGTACGCGCCGCTCGACGAGGTCCGCATCCTCGACGTCGGCCAGGTACGAGAGACGCAGCACCGCAGGTGCCTTTTTGAGCTCGTCGAGCAGCAGTTGCAGCCTGGGCTGCCACTGGATCCGGATCTCGGTGGTACCGGGCTCGAACACCGCATCGGCGACGTCGAGCCCGACGACGTGGTGAATAGAGGCGCCGAAGCTGAACTTGAGCGCCTTACCGCGTGTCGCGTGCTGGATGAGCGCCTTCTCCGTGGACGGCCGATAGCCACTCGGCAGCGTGCGATCATCGAGCTTGAGCACGAAGTTGCTGCCGCGACCTTCGAGCGGAGTGATCGCACAGGTGATGTGGAACCGCCCGTGCGCGTCTGTGATCGCGGACAACCCGTTCGCAGTCATCACGCGGACACCACCCAGCCCGCCCTCGCCGTCGTCCTGGAGCTTGTTGCGGTTGGCGTCGTCGAAGACCTTGCCGGTGACGTCGGTGCAGTCGAAGGTCGGGTCAGGGACGACGCGCACGGTTGCGGTCGCTTCGCCAGACAGCGCATTGCCCGTCAGTCCGTGCACTACCTGGGCGCGGTTGACGAACTCGCCCTCGGTCACGCCCGCGCCCACCGCGAGCAGCAGCACCAGCTTGTGCTCGCCCGACGCGGCGAGCGTGAGCCCGTTCCATGCGAGCTGCAGCCCCGCGACCGTCGGCTCCACCGGCACGCCGTCGAGACGGGCCGATCCCTCGACGTAGGTAAAGCCCGCCGGGTAGCGATCGACGATTGCGACGTCCGGAATGGCGATCTCGAACTGGTTGTGAACCGTGATGGTGTACGGCACCAGCTGTGCACGCGTGACGTTCAGCATCGGCGTCGTCTTGCTGATCGCAACCGAGCCATCGAGCGTCGGATCGAGCGGCAGGTGGTTGTTGTAGAGCTGGCTCGAGCCCGGCAGCTGGCTGCCGTCGAGCAACAGGTGCACGTGGTGATTGGTGCCCGCGCTGCGCGCCGCGATCGAGGTCGGCGGCGCGAGCTCGGACGTCTGCACCTCGCAGTGCTGCGCAGTGCCGGCAATTACGTCCTCAGCGCTGCCCGGGCAGGACGGCACCGCGAACGGGGCGGTCGCGGGGCCCGAGATCGGCGGGATGAACTGCGAGTACCCGGCAACGTAGCCGTTGCCCGGCACGCTCAGACCGATCAGGTAGTTGCCGCCGCTCGGGCAGGCAGGGTCGCTGAAGTTGATCTCGAACTTGTAGTGACCGCCCGCGAGCGTGACCTGGTTCTGGTGCGCCGGGTCGTCGAAGCAGCCCGCCGGGAGCGCATTGCCGGTGTCCGCATCGAGCAGCGTCAGGACCGCGCCCGCGATCGGAGTGCGGGTCAGCGAGTTGTAGACGACCCCGTTCGGATCGATCGGCAGGTTAAGGTTCTGCAGGTTGGCGCCGGGCTGCACGACGATGTCGGTGATGCGCTGCAGGTAGTTCGTGAAGTCCGACGCCGCGCGACCGAGCGTCGCCGTGGTGGCGGTCGCGCCCGGCGCGAGGAAGCGCAGTTCGTACACCTCGCCGGTCGTGTAGTTCGGCGGCAGCCCGCTGAATCGGTACACGCCGGCCGCGTCGGTCAACGCCGAAGACAGGAGCTCGCCGTCGCGGTAGAGGTC
>DATJKD010000160.1:0-6687 GCA_035491795.1 Steroidobacteraceae bacterium
CGCCTGCGAGCCCGATGCGCAGGCCGCGTACGAAGTATTGACCTCCGCACCCTGCCAGCCGAGCGCCTGCGCGAAGGTCGCACCCGCGACGTAACCCGGATAGCCGCAGCGCATCGTCGCCGCGCCGGACACGAACTGCACCTCGCGCCAGCCGACGCCCGCATCCTCGAGCGCAGCGCGCGCCGCGTGCACACCGTACTCGACGAAGTTGCGTCCCCACTTGCCCCACGGGTGCATACCCACGCCCAGGACGACGACCTCGCCGCTCATCGAGAGCTCTCCACCGGCTTCCACTTCCAGATCAATTTCTCGGTGTCGCCCTCGCGGTAGAGGGTCTCGAGCACGAGCTCCATCGGCATCCCGACCTCGAGCGCTTCCACGCCGATGCCCGCGACGACCTGGCCGAGCACGATCATCTTCTCGCGCTCGAGCTCGACGGCGGCGATCGCGAAGGGCGCGAACGGTTTCGGCGCGACGAAGGGCTCCGGCGGCTCATAGCACGCGTTGGTGTACGACCAGAGGCGGCCTGTTCGCGAGAGCTCGACATCCTCGAACGTCGTGCTCGCGCAATCCGGATTGCGACAGAAACTCGATTGGCGCGGAAAGAAGTAGGTGCCACAGACCGTGCAACGCGACCCAAGCAGGTGCGGCTGCGTCGCGTCCATCGTGAACCAGCCTTCGATCGCTGGGGCCTGCTTCGCGTCGTTCATTGCAGCGATGGGAGCGGGGAGAGACGGCGCATGATCCAACATCGGGCGGTGATGCGCGAGCATCCGGCGCCTATGCCCACATCATCGCCGTGCCGGGCGACCCCGCTCGCCGACGTTTCACTGCTCGACACGTCGGCTCCGTGATTAAGGGCAGGAAAGTCTACAAGCGCCCGTAGCGACCAATGCACACCGTGCCGCGTGTCCTGGCATCGTTCACCAGCGCCGCCCTCGTCCGGCCCCCGCGCTTTGCCGACGCTGTGCGCCGAACGTGCGATGCGGAGCGCGGTCGGCGCGTGCGGCCGGCATCGACTGCCGCGGCGGAGGAGGCGGGGCGCGCTCCGGCTGGAACTTGATTCCCGAGCGGTCGAGCGGCAGGACATCGATCCTGCGGCCGAGCACGCCTTCGATCGCGCGCAGTCGATCGCGCTCGTCGCTCGACACCAGCGACAGCGCCTGCCCCGCGCAACCTGCGCGACCCGTCCTGCCGATGCGGTGGACGTAATCCTCTGGCACGTGCGGCAGCTCGTAGTTGACGACCTGCGGCAGCTCGACGATGTCGAGCCCGCGTGCGGCGATGTCGGTGGCCACCAGCACCTGGACCTTGAGCTCCTTGAAGTCGGCCAGCGCGCGGGTGCGGGCGCTCTGCGACTTGTTGCCGTGGATCGCGGCACACTCGATGCCGTCGCGCGCGAGCTGGTCGGCCAGCCGGTTGGCGCCGTGCTTGGTGCGGGTGAATACCAGCGTCTGCTCGGAGGCGACTTCGCGCAGCAGGTGGCTCAGTACCGCGCGCTTCTCTCCCTGCTCCACGAGGTGCACTCGATGTTCGACGAGCTCCGCCGGCGCGTTCCGCGCGGCGACTTCGATCGTGACCGGGACATGCAGCAACCCGGTGGCGAGCGTCCGGATCTCGTCGGAGAACGTCGCCGAGAAGAGCAGGTTCTGACGCTTTTTCGGCAGCACGGCGAGCACACGGCGGATGTCGCGGATGAAGCCCATGTCGAGCATTCGGTCAGCCTCGTCGAGCACGAGATGGCGCACCTGCGAGAGGTCGATGGCGCGCTCGGCGAAGTGATCGAGGAGCCGGCCCGGTGTGGCGACGACGATGTCCACCCCCTGGCGGAGCGCATCGACCTGCGGGCGCGGGCTGACGCCACCGAAGATCAGGATCGTGCGCTGGTGTACATGCCGGCCGTAGTCGTTGAAGGACTCGCCGACCTGGGCCGCGAGTTCGCGCGTGGGAACGAGCACCAGTGCGCGGGGCGCGCGCGGGCCACGCGGATGCGGGTTCTCCGCATCCAGGCGCTGCAGCAGCGGCAACGCGAAACCGGCGGTCTTGCCGGTGCCGGTCTGGGCCGCGGCAAGCAAGTCGCGGCCGGCAAGCACGGGCGGGATCGCGCCGAGCTGGATCGGCGTGGGTGTGTCGTAACCCTGGTCGGAAACGGCGCGCAGAAGTTCGGCTGACAGGCCGAGTTGGTCAAAGGACATAAAAGAAATTTCCACAGCGCTTCTCCCGCGCGAGCGGGAACCGGACGAAGCGTCATTGATTCAATGACTGGGATCGAAGGCGCGGAATGCAGACTTCGAGAGGTCTGCAGGAGGGGCCGCGAGGGTCCTTAGAGCAAGGACACCGAAGAACCTCGGGCGCAGACCGGACTGCGCGGCGGCAAACTTGGCGCGGATTGTGCCTGAAACCTCCCCGCCGCGCCCGGGCGTGTATTCCGAGGCGCGGCGGATCGGTGCAAGTTACTGAATCAACTATGAATTTAAGCAGCTGTGGGGCAACAGGACTCCGCCCGTTGACCCACAGCTCCAATGTTGGCTATCAGCCAGGACTCCGCCTGTTGACCCATGCTCCAACGTTGGCTATCAACCGAGCTCGACCGGCACGAACAACCGGGTTCCGCCGCGTTGAACGAGCAGCGCGACGTGATCCTTCGCGCCAGAAACGACGGACTTCAGCTCATCGGCGCTGCGAACGGACTTGCCGTTAGCGGACAGCACGACATCGCCGGGGCGGATTCCGGCTTCTGCGGCGGCGCCGTCCGCGCCCTCCACGACGAGGCCGTTGTCGACGTCGATCTCGCGCTTCTCGTCCGCGGAAAGCGGCCGCACCATCAGGCCAAGGCGTCCCGACTCAGTCTCGCCGGCGTTGGCGGCGACGCTCGCTGCTTCCTGCATTTCATCGAGCCGCACGTCGAGCTTCCGGGTCGAATTGCCGCGCCAGATCTCGACGGGCACAGTCTTGCCCGGTGCTGACGTTCCAACGAGTGCCGGCAACGCGCCGGCTGCGTCGACCGGGTGACCATTGAAGGACACGATCACGTCGCCGGCCTTGATCCCGACACGATCCGCCGGTCCACCGTCCTCGACGGAGGTCACCAGGGCGCCGCGGGGGGCTTCCAGGCCAAATGACTGGGCGAGCGCCTGGTCCATGTCCTGGATGCCGACGCCGAGACGGCCGCGAGTCACGTGACCTTTGGCCTGCAGCTGCCCGCTCACGTCCATCGCCATGTCGATCGGGATCGCGAATGAAACGCCCTGATAGCCGCCCGTGCGACTGTAGATCTGCGAGTTGATACCCACGACCTCGCCATCGAGGTTGAACAGCGGTCCACCCGAGTTGCCGGGGTTGACCGCTACGTCGGTCTGGATGAACGGCACGTAGCCGTCGTCTGGCAAGCTGCGGCCCTTCGCACTCACGATGCCTGCGGTCACCGAGTTGTCGAAGCCGAACGGAGCGCCGATCGCGACGACCCACTCGCCGACCTGCAGCTTCTGGGGATCGCCCAGCCGTACCGCCGGCAGGTTCGTCGCCTCGATCTTCAGTACCGCGATGTCGCTCTTCGCGTCGGACCCGAGCACCTTCGCCTCGAACTCACGTCGATCGCGCAGTCTCACGGTGACCTTCTGCGCGTCCGCAACGACGTGCGCGTTCGTAAGGATCAGCCCGTCGTGGCTCACGATGAAACCGGAACCCTCGCCGCGCATCGGCACGGGCTCCTGTGGCATTGGCATGCCGCGGAAGAACTGCGAGAACGGGTCATCGGGGCCGAAGCCCGGCATCTGCGGAACTTGCGGCATCCGGGCCGCAGTCTTCACGTTGGCGCGGACGCTGACGTTGACGACGCTCGGTCCGTACTGCTCGACCAGGCCACGGAAATCCGGCAACCCGGCTCGCACCGCGTTGGTTGCCGCAGTGGCGGGAGCCGGAAGCGCTGCGGCCGGGGCAGTAGCTACCTCCGCGGCGTGGGGTGCGCTGCCGTAAAGGTACAGGGCCCCGGCCGGAACGCCGACGGCCGCCGCGCCGAGCAGCGCGGTCGCTATCGGATTCCGGATGAGATTGCTGACGCTCATTGTTCGATCCTCCTCGAGATGCTCGCGCCCGTCCTGGACGGTGCACTTACGAGGACGGATCGTGAGCCCACATCCTTAACCGCAGCTTAAGAAGCTGCGGTCAGGAGGGTGACGCGAACCGAGAGCCCGCGGCCATCGCGGCCGCGCCCAAGCTCGACGCGGCCTCCGTGGCGCTCCGCGATGGTCCGCACGAGCGCAAGGCCGATTCCGCTACCCGAGGAGCCCGTCCCCGGTACGCGATAAAAACGGTCGAACACGCGGGTTCGCTCGGGCTCGGGAATGCCGGGTCCGGTGTCGACGACTTCGAGTACCGCTCCCGACCCGGTCGCGGCCTGCTCGCGACGGACCAGCACGTCGACTTGCCCGCCGTCCGGCGTATAGCGCAACGCATTATCGAGGAGGTTCCGCAGCAGCACCCGCAACGCGTCGGGGTCGCCCTGGAGGGCGACCGGCTCCGCATGCGCGAGACCGAGGTCGATGTGCCTGCGATCCGCGAGTGGCAGTGATTCTTCAATCACTTCGAGCGCCAGCTCAACGAGCGACACCCGCTCGAGGGCCGCGGCCGGGCCGCGCTGTTGCCGGGCGAGCGACAGCATCTGCTCGACCAGCCGGTTGGCGCGCAGCACCCCGGAGCGAAGCTGCTCGAGCGCCCGAGTGCGGCTTGACTCGTCGGCGGCCGATGCGAGTGTCTGCATCTGCAGATCGAGCGCGGTGAGCGGCGAGCGCAGCTCGTGCGCCGCATCGGCGATGAACGCGCGCTCGTGTTCGAGCGCGGTGCGCAGACGCGCGAGGAGCTCGTTGAGCGCGACGACCAGCGGCTGTACTTCGACAGGCAACCCCGCCACCGGCAGCGGCTCGAGCGTGTCGGGACGCCGCGCCTCGACCAGCCGGGTCACGGTCTTCAGCGGCTCGAGCGAGCGTCCGACGATCCACCAGATCAGCAAAGCGAGCACGGGCATCAGGACGCCGAACGGTGCCAGCGTGCGCAACGCCAGCCGCGCGGCGCGGGCCTCGCGGACTCCGAGGGTCTGACCGACCTGGATAACGTGGCCGCGCGCGAGGACACTGAACGTCCGCCAGCGCTCTTGCGGCGTCTCGTCGGTCGAAAATCCGAGCGTGGCCGTCCGTGGCAGTTGCGCCTGCGGGCGCGACACGTAAACGCGCTCGCCGTCGAGCGTCCACACCTGCACGACGAAGTCGTACTGCGGGATTTCCTCCGGGAGCCCCGGCGACGCCGAGAAACCGTAGGCCTGATCACGCAGCAGCAGCGCGGTCTCCCGCAGGTGGTAGTCGAAGAAGGCGTTGGCCTCTCTGAGTGCGTTGCGATAGATCACGTAACCGCCCGCCAGGCCGACCAGCAGCACGGCTCCCAGGAGCCATGCCAGGAGCGTACCGCGCAGCGATTTCACGACGCCGGCTCCAGCCGGTATCCGACACCGCGGATCGTGCGGATCAACGCGGTACCGAGCTTGCGGCGGAGGGCGTGAATGTAGACCTCGACGACGTTGCTTTCGATTTCCTCGCCCCAGCCGTACAGACGTTCCTCGATCTGGGCGCGCGACAGAACACGACCCGGATGCTCCATCAGCGCGAGCAGCACGGCGAACTCCCGCGCCGAAAGCGGCACCGGATGTCCGTTCTGAGTCACCTCCCGGCTGGCCGGATCGAGCGTGACGCCACGATGCTCGAGCCGCGGGTTCGAGCGGCCCTCCCGCCGCCGCAGCACGGCGCGGATACGCGCGGCGAGCTCCGGGAGCTCGAAGGGCTTCACCACGTAGTCGTCCGCACCGGCATCGAGACCCGCAACACGATCCGTCATTGCATCGCGGGCGGTCAGGATCACGACCGGAATCCCCGCGCCGCGCCGGCGCAGGTCGCGGAGCAGCTCGACCCCGGACTTGCGCGGCAGTCCGAGGTCGAGCAGCAGCAGATCATACGGCTCGAGCGCTAGAGCCTGCTCAGCCGCAGCGCCGTCGCGTACCCAGTCCAACGCGAATCCGAGCTGACGGAGCCCGCGCTGCACAGCTTCGCCGATCATCGCGTCGTCTTCGGTCAGCAACAGCCTCACCGGACGACACCGCCGGGCCTGGTCACGAGACGCAACACGCCGCCCGAGACGAGGCGCGACACGTCGAGCAGGATCCTGGGCAGCGCGACACCACCCGGCGCCGCGAGGTAGCGCGACTGCCATTCGGGGAGGAATTTCTCCTTGTACCTGCGCAGACCATCGAAGTTGTAGAAGTGCTCGCCATGGCGGTAGATGAACGCCCCGGTCCGGTTCCAGAGCGGCGCGAGACGCCGCTGCTCGAAACCCGACAGCGGCGCCATCCCCAGGTTGAAGTACCGGTAGCCCTCCGCGCGTGCCCAGAGCATCAGCTCGACAAACAGGAAATCCATGATCCCCTTGGGCGCATCACGTGTGTGACGCATCAGATCGATCGAACATTCCTCGAGTTCCGCGCTGGTCCAGAGGTTCGCAAATGCGACGATGGACTCGCCGCGACGGACGACTGCACAGGCGCCGCGCTCGAGGTACGCGCGGTCGAAGAAGCCGAGCGAGAAGCCTTTCTCCGCGATCGACTTCGATGCCAGCCATTCCAGCGATACCCGTTCGAGATCGTCG
>DATJKD010000161.1:0-42535 GCA_035491795.1 Steroidobacteraceae bacterium
TCGACCGCGCGATGCGACCTGGGTGTCCGGCAGGCTTGCGGAAGTACTGCCGGTGCCGGCGGTGCACAAGCAACACTGCCTGGAACTCGACGACCCGCTGGAGCGCCTGCGTTACCTGCGGCCGATGTTCGAGATCGCGCCGGGCTGACGGCTCGAGACTTTCGCAGCCAGGGCTTATCGGGTAGCGTGAGCGCTTCCCGGGAGCGTTTCGCGCGATGTCCGTGGTCCTTTTCAATGCGCCGCGCGGTGCGCGCGCGAATAGCTGTTGCGCCGGAGCGGCCGCCTGGATCCTATGCTTGGCAGCCGGCGTCTGCGCAGTCGATCGCCCGGCGGCCGCCTCGCCATGGCTCGAGCCCGGCGAGGTAGGGCTGCGGCACGACATCGAATTGCTCGTCGACGAAGGCCTGCTGAACATCCCGGTGACGGTATGGCCGATGTCGTGGCCGCAGATCGCGCGCGACCTCGAGAGCGTGCCTACGTCGTTAAAGCCCTCCGAGGGGGCGCGGGCGGCGCTGCAACGCGTCCGACGGAGAGCCCGTGCCGAAGCAAAGATCGGCGGCGGCCGCATCGACTGGCGTGCGGCCGCGAGTGGGCGGCCGACCGATCTGCGCAGTTTCGAATCCGTGCCTCGCGAGGAGGGCGAACTCGAAGGCGCCTACGAGTGGCTGGGCGATCGGTTCGCGATGCGTCTCTCGGCCACCGTCGTTGCGGGTGCAAGCGACGGCAAGTCGGTGCGGCCCGACGGCAGCTACATCGGCATGACGCTCGGCAACTGGATGCTGTCCGCGGGCTATCTCGAGCGTTGGTGGGGGCCCGGCTGGGAAGGCAGCAACATACTCGGCAACAACGCCCGCCCGGTTCCCGCGTTCGCGTTCGACCGGAAGTATTCCGAACCGTTCGAAACCCGCTGGTTGTCGTGGCTCGGCCCCTGGTCGGTCAATGGCTTCTATGGGCGGCTCGAGGGGAACCGGGAGGATGTCGATCACCCGCATTTCCTTGGCCTGCGTATCACGGCCAAGCCGTTCGACGCCGCCGAGCTGGGCCTGGTACGTACTGCCCAGTGGTGCGGCGACGACCGCAACTGCGACTGGGACACCTTCTGGAACCTGGTGACGGGCCAGGACAATGCCGGCGAGAACGTCGATCCCGACGAGGAACCCGGCAACCAGATGGCCGGCTGGGATCTGCGCTGGGCATCGCCGTTCGGCAGCGGACCATGGGCGTTCTATTACCAGGACATCGGTGAGGACGAGTCGGACCTGAAGCCGATCTTCCGACTGCGACAGGGCGGTCTGGAGCTCTGGGGTGACACGACCTCCGGAACCTCCTGGCGGACGCACGTCGAATGGTCGAACACGGATCCGGATTGCGCCGAAGCCCAGGGGCCGGGCGGTTGCGCCTATACCGGGGGACCGATGCAAATCGAGGGCTACAGCTACTACGGACGGTCGCTGGGTCACGCGATGTTTCACGGCGGTGAGATGTACTCCGCCGGCGTGACCGTCATGACCACTGGCGGATCGGAGATCAACACCGTGGTAAGCCGCGCCGAACTCGCCCGGCGCGGCCCCCGGCAGTTTCACACCGTCGTCAACCAGCCGGAGGAGCGCTGGAGTCTCGACGTCTCCTATCGCCGGACGTTCGGGCCGGCGCGTCTGCACATCGGAGTGGGTGGGGACCACGGAAGTCGCGACGACGGCTCCGATTACCTCGCGGGGCGCGGCTACGTGGAAGTGCGCGGCGATTTCTAGCCGCGCCCGATCAGTTACCCGCGGGCGCGAGCGCCGGACTCCTGGCGTGCGTTGGGGCAGCGTCGCGCGAACGAAGCTCCTCTTCGAGCCAGGCCAACCACTCCTGGAACATCAGGATGTTCCACAGGTGGGTGTGCCACTTGCGGCGGCCGGCCAGGAACGCGGTCCAGATCTCGGTAACCGCCGCCGCGTGAAAATGGCCCTCGCGCGCGATCCTGCCCGGATCGAGAAGCTCTGCTGCCCATTCGCGCAGCGGACCTCTGAGCCAGCCGTCGACAGGGGCACCGAACCCGCGTTTCGGCTGGTCTACGAGCTCTCCGGGAACGTACCTCCGCAGGACCTGCTTCAGCAGCCACTTCTGTTCGCCGTCGCGGAGCTTCATCGAAAGCGGCAACCGGAAGGCGAATTCGACGACGCGATAGTCGAGCAGCGGCGCGCGCGCCTCTAGACCCACGGCCATCGTCGTGCGGTCGACCTTCGCCAGGATGTCGTCCGGCAGGTAGGTCACGAAGTCGAGATACATCAGAGCGTGCGCGGTGTCTGTGGTCGCAGGCCGCAAAGTCTCGTCGGTGAACGGAGTCGCGGGCTCGTGCGAGTTGCGGACGACGTTTCCAGGAAACCGCCAGCGCGAGACCCGGTTCAGGTAGATCGCCTCGGCGGAATCCGTGGCCAGTTCTCCAGCGAGCTGCGCGAGCCAGCTGTCACGCGCTTCGCGATCCGCGTGGCGGCCGAGCGGCGCTAAGAGCGCGCTGCGCAGGAGCCGGGGCGTGCGCTGGTGCCAGCGCCAGACGCGCAGTGCGCGCGTGTAACGGCCATAACCGCAGAACAGCTCATCGCCGCCATCGCCGGATAATGCGACGGTCACGTGCCTGCGAGCGAGGCGCGCCACGAGGGCCGTCGGGATCTGTGATGAATCCGCAAACGGCTCGTCGAACATCCGCGGCAGCTCCGGCACGAGCGACAGCGCGTCCGCACCGCTGACATACAGCTCCGTGTGATCGGTCCCCAGGTGGCGTGCAACCGCGCGCGCCTTTGCGGCCTCGTCGTGGCGCGGGTCGTCGAACCCGATCGAAAAGGTCCGCACCGGCCGGCTCGCCTGCGCCTGCATCAGGGCGACAACCGTGGAGGAATCCGTGCCGCCTGACAGGAATGCGCCGAGCGGAACGTCCGCGTGCATGCGCAGCGCGACCGCGTCGCGCAGCAGCCCGTCCAGCTCGGTCACCGCCTCCGGCGGGTCCGATCCGACCGGCGTGCGCAGCGCGTTGCCGAGTTCCTCGAGCGGGTTCCAGTAGTGCCGGGTCTGCTCGCGCGGCGAGTGATGATCTGCTCCGCGCGCAACGTCGCGGCGCCCGAGCGACAGGACGGTGCCGGGCAGCAGCTTGAAGACTCCATGCAGGATGGACCAGGGCGACGGTACGTAGTCGTGACGCAGAAAAAGCGCCAGCGCATCCGGGTCGACCCGGGGGGTGAACTCCGGATACGCGATCAACGCCTTGAGCTCGGAGCCGAAGAGCAGCGTGCTCCCGGCCCAGCCGTAGTACAGCGGCTTCTTGCCGACACGGTCGCGCGCCAGGTGCAGCCGCTTGTCGCTTCGATCCCAGAGCGCGATCGCAAACATGCCGTTGGCGCGGCGCAGGGCATCCTCGACGCCCCACTGCTCGACCGCCGCGAGCATTACCTCGGTATCGGAGTGACCGCGGAAGGCGATGCCTCGCTGCTGCAACTCCGAGCCAAGCTGCCGGTAGTTGTAGATCTCACCGTTGAAGACGATCACGTAGCGCTGTGACCCCGAGAGCATCGGCTGCCTGCCTTCCGGCGACAGGTCGATGATCGAGAGGCGGCGGTGTCCCAGACCGATGCCCGACTCCTCGTCGACCCACGTGTCGCGGTCGTCGGGACCGCGGTGCGCGAGCGAATCGGTCATGGCATCCAGCGCCCGGCGATGTCCCGCAGGCAGGGGATCGGCCGCCAGGAATCCGCTGATACCGCACATGACGGCGCCGCCGCGCTCAGCGGTCCGCGCCGTGCGGGCCGAAGAGCCCCTCGACAAACTCGCGCGAGGCGGGATTGCGTTTCATCTCGTAATACCGGAGCCGCTTGTACACGGCGTAGGAGGCCGCGACCTGGGACACGACATAGCCGCGGCCGCCATCGAGGAAGCCGAGGCGCAGCAGGTAGTCCTTGAGGAACGCCGCGATGAAGACCAGCGGACACATCCACAGCCGCACCGGCCGGTCGCGATCGAGCCAGTCGCGCGCCTTGAGCTCCGCGTAGCGGAGGATCTTGAGCTGTCGATGCACGAGCGTCGGGTTGTGGTGGTGCACCAGCGGAGCGCGGAAGGTGTGCGTCGGACCGTCGAAGCGCAGCGACTCGTGGACCCTGACGTCCGTCCAGCGCGCCCGTCCCCGGTGATAGAAGCGGCCGAGGCGCTCGCCCACCATCGGGCGGTACCAGCGCATCGGCGCGCCCATGTACCAGGTCTGGCGTCGCAGGATCGCGCCGGCAGCCCCGGACCGCAGCAGTTGCGGCAGCTGCTCCTGCATCTCTCGCGCGAGTTCCATCGAGAGCGCTTCGTCGGCGTCGAGCGACAGGATCCAGTCGTTGCTCGACTGCGTCGTCGCGAAGTTGCGCTGGGGTCCGAAGCCGAGCCAGTCCTGGTGGACGACCCGGGCTCCGTGATCGGCGGCGATCTGCGGCGTACCGTCGGTGCTGCCGGCATCGACGACGAGCTTCTCGGCCGCGAAGGACACACTGTCGAGGCAACGCCCGATCACGCGAGCCTCGTTGCGGGCGATCACGATCAGGGTGACCGGCAAGGCTTGCGGCGACGCCATGCGTCGAGTGTCACACAGTAGGCCGGCCGATCAAAGCCGTCGGAGCGACGATGACCGACTGCACTAGAATGCCGCCGCAGCATCCTCGCGGGCGAGGCGCCGTGTCGCGCTATCTGTTGTTCGTTTCTGAGCTCTACGCGTTCGCGATCCTGCGCCCGCTGCAGGCCGCAATCCGCGCCCGCGGCGGCGACGCTGCGTGGTTCCTGGAGCGCCAGGACCTGGCCGGCCATCTTCAGGAAGGTGAGCTGCGCCTGGAAACGGTGCGCGCGGTCATCGACTGGCACCCTGTGGCGGTATTCGTGCCGGGCAACTGGGTGCCGCATTTCTTCCCCGGCCTGAAAGTCGAGGTGTTCCATGGCTTCAGCGTGGGCAAGCGCAGCGAATCGCGCGGTCACTTCCGCATTCGCGGCTCGTTCGATCTGTATTGCACACAGGGGCCCGACACCACCGATCCGTTTCGCGAGCTGCAGCGCATGCACGGTTTTTTCCGCGTGGAGGAGACGGGCTGGCCGAAGCTCGACCCTCTGTTCGCAGGGCGCTACTTGCGCGCGAGCGGCACACGTCCGGTCGTGATGTACGCGTCGACGTTCACGGAAAGCATCTCTTCGGCGCGTGCGCTGCGCGACACGATTGCGGCGGGAGCGCGGCGCGGCGAGTGGCAGTGGCTCGTAACCCTGCATCCGAAGATGGCGACCGATATCGTCGCCGCCTACCGTGCGCTCCAGGGACCCGATCTGACTTTCGTGGAGACCGACGACATCCTCGAGCTCTACGCGCGCTCCGACGTGCTGCTGTCGGATACCTCGTCGGTGGTGCCCGAGTTCCTGACACAGGACAGGCCGGTGGTTACCTATCGCAACCGGCGTCCAGGTCCCCATCTGCTCGACGTTCAGAACGAGGACGAGGTTCTGCCTGCTCTCGAGCGGGCCATCTCGCGACCGCCGGAGCTGATGAGTGCGATTCACGACTACGTCCAACGCATACACCCATACCGCGACGGGCGCTCGAGCGAACGGGTGCTTGCCGCGACGGACGCCGCGATCCGCGCCGGCGGCACAGGGCTGCGCCGGAAGCCATGGAACTATTGGCGGCGCCTGCAGTCGCGGAAGCGACTGGATTACTGGCGCTTATGATCGAGACGTCCAGCGCACGAGCTCCGGGAGTAGCTCGCCGCCGCGCGAACAGTCGCTAGAGCCGCGCGAACACGCGTGCGGCGGCCTGCACCGTCGCGTCGATCAGGTCGTCGGAGTGAGCGGCCGATACGAAGCCAGCCTCGAATGCCGATGGTGCGAGATAGATTCCCTCCGCCAGCATGCCGTGGAAGAAGCGCTTGAAGCGATCGATATCGCACGCGGTTGCCTGCGCAAAGCTCGAGACCCGCGGCGCATCGGTAAAGAAGACGCCGAACATCCCGCAGACGTGATTCGTCGCGAGCGCGACCCCTGCGGCGTTCGCCGCTTCCCTTACACCGTCGATGAGTCGTTTGGTTGACCTGGCGAGCCGCGCATGAAAACCGGGCGTCGCGACCCCGTCGAGCGTGGCGAGTCCGGCCGCCATCGCTACCGGGTTGCCCGACAACGTGCCCGCCTGGTAGACGGGTCCGAGCGGCGCGATGTCCTGCATGATCTCGCGGCGGCCGCCGAAGGCGCCGACCGGCATACCACCCCCGACGATCTTGCCCAGCGTCGTGAGGTCGGGACGGATCCCGTACAGCGCCTGAGCGCCCCCGAGTGCGACCCTGAACCCGGTCATCACCTCGTCGAAGATAAGCACGGCGCCGTGCCGCGTGCACTCCTCGCGCAGTGCCTCGAGGAATCCGGGCACCGGCGGGATGCAGTTCATGTTGCCGGCAACTGGCTCGACGATGGCGCAGGCCACCTGCGGACCGATCTCGGCGAACGCTGCGCGAAGCTGCGCGATGTCGTTGTACGAAAGCGTGACCGTGTGCGCCGCCAGCTCGGGTGGTACCCCTGGCGAGGTCGGTACGCCCAGGGTGAGCGCGCCGGAGCCCGCCTTCACGAGCAGCGAGTCCGAGTGACCGTGATAACAACCCTCGAACTTGATGATCCGGTTGCGATGCGTGTGGCCGCGCGCAAGCCGGATGGCACTCATTGTGGCCTCCGTTCCGGAGCTCACCATCCGCACCAGCTCGATCGACGGTACGAGCTCGCAGATACGGCGCGCGAGCGTCGTCTCGATCTCCGTAGGCGCGCCGAACGACAGGCCGTCGGCCGCCTTCTCCTGGACGGCGCGGATTACTTCCGGGTGCGCGTGACCAAGGATCATCGGGCCCCACGACCCCACGTAGTCGATGAACTGCCGCCCGTCCGCTGCCCAGACGTGGGCACCCTGCGCGCGGGTCAGGAATATCGGCTCACCACCGACACCACGGAACGCACGCACGGGCGAGTTGACTCCACCCGGGATGTATCTGCAGGCATCCGTGTAAAGGCTCACGCGACCACTCCAGAGCAGACGAGGGCCGGGAGTCTAGCAGCCGGTCGTGCATGACCGGCCTGGCGATCCTTTGCCGAGCCCGGCGCGGCGCACGTACCATGCGGCTGGCGAATTCCGACAGGCGCATGACATGTCGATGGCTCAACCCTGGTTGCTCGTGATGCTGGGCAGCGCTATCGGTGGTGGTGTGCGGCTGTGGCTCTCGACCGCCGTCGCACGGCCGCTGGGCACGAGGTTTCCGTGGGGTACGCTGACCGTCAACCTGCTCGGATGTCTGCTGGTCGGCATTCTGGGCGCCGTGCTCGCGCCACCGGGTCGCATGCACGACGCGCAGCCGCTGCGCATCTTTCTGGTCGTAGGCGTGCTCGGCGGATTCACGACCTTTTCGGCATTCGCGCTCGACGCGCTCATGCTGGTTCAGCGAGGGGCCGCAGGTGCGGCAGCGGTCTACGTGCTTGCCTCGGTGCTGGGATGCTTGCTCGCGGCGGGCGTCGCCTATGCGGCCGTCGCTACCGCGTTGCGGTAGGAAACATTCTCCCGGGGTCGTCCCCGCTTACTGCTGCACGACCTCGTAGCCGCGCTGCTCCAGCAGGTCGATCACGCTGTTTCGCCCGACGAGATGCAGCGCGCCCACCACGACGAGATAGTCATCGTCGTCATCGAGCAGGTCTACGAGTTGCGGCACCCAGGCGCGGTTGCGGTTCTCGGTGAGCGGCCCGTAGAGTTCCGGGAATCTCTCGTATTCCTCGGACAGGGTCTTCGAGAGCGAGTCGATGTCGCCGCTGCGCCAGGCTGCGAGCAGCTTGTCGACCTCGGCGTCGAGTTCCGCGGTCTCCTCGAGCGTCATCAGCAGTAAGCGCTTCTGCTCCGGCAGCGGCATGCGGCCGAACGTGGCGAACTGCTGCGCCGCAGTTTCGAGCCCTGCGATCGGTTTGCGGTCGGCGACTGCGCGGCGGGTGAGCGTCTGTTCGACGCCGAGCTCCGCGCTGAAGCCGTGGTTCTCGAGCTCGAGCTGCATCAGCGTGACGGCGACGAACCATGGCGCGAACCGGTCGAGCAGCTCGAGCTCGAAGCCGGCGGAGTGAGCCCGCTCGGCGACGCGCGCGTAGTCGGCGGCAAGCACCTCGCGCAGGCTCTGCCCCTCCGGCAGCATCGCCTCCGCCTGCATCGCCTGGACCAGGCTCGCCGGATCCGCGAGCGCCTCGTCCATGTCGATCTCCATGATGAGCCGCTCGGCATCGGCATATGCCGCGTCGGCGACGGATGGGAGGGACCCGTCCTGCGGCCGCAGCACGTGCAGCGAGCCGAGGAGATAGACGGTGTTGTTCTCGCCGTCGATGGTCCAGAGCACGTGGCGCCCCTCGGCCGCGCCCGTCGCCGGCGCGAGCAGTGTGGCGATGAGCAGGCCGGCCGGGAGTGCGCGATGATTCATCCGGAGTAACCCTCGAGCCAGACGACTTCGGAGGCGAGGCCACCGTCGGCGGCGAGATCGAACACGCGATACCCGGGCGGGCGGTCGTCGATCTGGATCTCCTCGGAGCGCGGCTTGAACTGCATGCAGGTCGCCGGCGTGCACATGTAGCGTACGCCGTCGCGAAAGAGGTCGAAGGCCTGGTGAGCGTGACCCCAGCTTACACCGCGAACATTACGGTGCCGCCCGAGAATCGCCATGCACTCCGCGCCGTCCTGCAGACCGAGAGCGTCGAGACCGGCGCCCCCCATCGGCATGGGCGGGTGATGCAGGCAGACGAGAACGTGCCGCGCGGCATGCTCCTCGAGCGCGCGATCGAGCGCCGCAAGGCGCTCCGCGCCGAGTCGGCCTTCGCCGTTCGCCGAGTCGCCGAACCAGGTATCGAGCAGCACGATGACCCAGCTCCCGAGCGCGAAACTGCCGCCGATCTGGAAGGGCGGATGTGACAGCCGACGGTGAAGTTCGTCGGGAATATCATGATTGCCGGGTATCAGCAGTATCGGGGCGCCCAGCGGCGCGAGTGCGAGCTCGAGGAACCCGTAGCCCCCGGGCTCGTCCTGGACCAGGTCGCCAGTGACAAGGATGGCGTCCGCGGGCAGAAAACGCCGGCGCGCGTCGGCGATGCAGGCCTCGAGTGCCGCCAGCGAGCGCACGCCGCGCATCATCCCCTGCGGATCCTCGAGCAGGTGCGTATCCGTGAACTGCACGAGCCTTGACCGGGTTTCCATCTCGTCCATATTGGTTCGGTCCGCTGCTGGAACCGCATTATTTCCATTTCCGGGCCCGCGGGGAAACGTAGAAAATACAAAACTGGGCAAGGGAGCCGGCCATATGTCCAATCGCACGATCGCGCTGACGGACTCGCTCTACGACTACCTCCTGTCCGTCTCGCTGCGTGAGCCCGCATTGCTTGCGGAGCTGCGGGCGGAAATGGCCGGCCATCCGGACGTTCAAATGCAGATCGCGCCGGAACAGGGGCAGTTCATGGCGCTGCTGGTGCGCCTGATCGGGGCGCGCCGTTGCCTCGAGATCGGCGTCTTCACGGGATACTCGTCGCTCGCCACGGCGCTCGCCTTGCCTGCAGACGGGCGTCTCGTCGCCTGCGACGTGAGCGAAGAATGGACCGCCATCGCACGCCGCTACTGGCGCCGCGCCGGGGTCGAGCACAAGATCGATCTCAGACTCGCGCCCGCGCTCGACACGCTCGATGCGCTCCTGGCCGGCGGCGCCGCCGCGACGTTCGACTTTGTCTTTCTCGACGGGGACAAGGGGAACTACCCGGCCTACTACGAGCGCATCTACGTGCTGCTGCGCACGGGTGGTCTGCTGGCGATCGACAACACGCTCTGGTCGGGGCGGCTGCTCGACCCGCGAGAGCGGGATCCGGAGACGGAAGGAATCCGCCGCCTGAACGAGCAGCTCCACCGCGATGCGCGGATTGACCTCAGCCTGCTGCCGCTCGCGGACGGTCTGACCCTCGCCCTGAAGCGGTGATGCCCTAGTACTTGTAGTGGTCCGGCTTGAACGGCCCGTCGACCTTGACCCCGATGTAGGCGGCCTGCTCAGGCGTCAGCTTCGTCAGCCGTGCCCCGATCCGGTCGAGATGAAGCCGTGCGACCTTTTCGTCGAGCTGCTTCGGCAGCACGTAAACCTGCTTGCCGTACTTCGCGCCGTGCTGGAACAACTCGATCTGCGCCAGCACCTGGTTCGTGAACGAGTTCGACATCACGAACGAGGGGTGGCCGGTTCCGCAGCCCAGGTTCACCAGCCGGCCCTCGGCCAGCAGGATGAGGCGCTTGCCGTCGGGGAAGATCACGTGGTCGACCTGCGGCTTGATCTGCTCCCAGCGGTACTTCTTGAGCGAGGCGACGTCGATCTCGCTGTCGAAGTGACCGATGTTGCAGACGATCGCCTGGTGCTTCATACGGCGCATGTGATCGTGCGTGATGACGTTGAGATTGCCTGTGGCGGTCACGAAGATGTCGGCCCGCTCGCAGGCCTCGTCCATCGTCACGACGCGGTACCCGTCCATCGCCGCCTGCAGCGCGCAGATGGGGTCGATCTCCGTGACCCAGACCTGCGCCGACAGAGCGCTCAGGCTCTCTGCCGAGCCCTTGCCGACGTCGCCGTAACCGCAGACGAGTGCGACCTTGCCGGCGACCATGACGTCGGTCGCTCGCTTGATGGCGTCGACCAGTGACTCGCGGCAGCCGTACAGGTTGTCGAACTTCGACTTGGTGACCGAGTCGTTGACGTTGATGGCAGGGAAGGGCAGCCGGCCCTCGGCCGCCGCCTGGTAGAGCCGCTTCACGCCGGTGGTCGTCTCCTCGGTCACGCCCTTGATCTCTCGCAATCGGGTCGAGTACCAGCCCGGCTGCGTTTCCAGCCGCCGGCGGATAGCGCCGTAGAGCGCGACTTCCTCCTCGTTGGTCGGCTTGGCAAGCAGCGTGGCGTCCTGCTCCGCGCGGCTGCCCAGCATAAGAAGCAGGGTTGCATCGCCACCGTCGTCGAGGATCATGTTGGCGTGGCGGCCGTCCGGCCACTCGAATATGCGGTGGGTGAACTCCCAGTACTCGTCCAGCGATTCACCCTTGTAGGCGAACACCGGTGTGCCGCCGGCTGCGATCGCGGCGGCCGCATGGTCCTGCGTCGAGAACACGTTGCAGGATGCCCAGCGCACATCCGCACCCAGCGTCTTGAGCGTCTCGATCAGCATCGCGGTCTGGATGGTCATGTGCAGAGAGCCCGCGATGCGCGCGCCCTTGAGCGGCTTCGCCGCGGCGTATTCCTCGCGGGTGGCCATCAGGCCGGGCATCTCGGTCTCGGCAATGACCATCTCGCGACGACCCCAGTCGGCAAGCGACAGGTCGGCGACTACGAAGTCCTTGAAACCGGCGGGTGAAATAACGGCGTTCATCGTTCGATCCTCTCAGGTCAACGATGACGGCGCGGGCGGCAGGTCCTATGGGATCGCTCGCCAGCCCGTCATCCGGGTTGAGCGAGCGCCGTTGGGTAAACCCAAGCCTGAGCCTGGCGGGCCTGTGCCCGTTGCAGCGCTCCTCAGGACAGGTGGAATTCTGCCTGAACCGGCCTCGCCGGTCCATCGGCCGGCGGGTTCAGGCCTCGCTCCGCAACGCCTCGGCGCGGTCGGTCTTTTCCCAGGTGAACGCCGTGAAGGTCTCGCTCTTGTCGACGCGCTTGCCGCCGATGATCTCCTTCCACGAGTAGGTCATCTGCGCCGGTGTGCGGCCAAAGTGCCCATAAGCGGCGGTGGCGCGATACATCGGGTGCACGAGGTCGAGCATCTTGACGATGCCGTAGGGCCGCAGGTCGAAATGCGCGCGCACGAGGGCCTCGAGCTTGTCCTCTGCGATACGGGCGGTGCCGAAACTCTGCACGCTGATCGAGGTCGGCTGCGCGACGCCGATCGCGTAGGAGACCTGGATCTCGCAGCGGTCCGCGAGGCCTGCCGCGACGATGTTCTTCGCAACGTAGCGCGCTGCGTACGCGGCGGACCGGTCGACCTTCGATGGATCCTTGCCCGAGAACGCACCGCCACCATGACGCGCCATCCCGCCGTACGTGTCGACGATGATCTTGCGCCCCGTCAGGCCGCAGTCACCGACCGGGCCACCGATGACGAAATTACCTGTCGGGTTGATATGAAACTTCGTTTGAGGGGTGATCCAGTCCTGGGGCAGCACCTGCTTGATCACCAGCTCCATGACCGCTTCGCGCAGGTCCGGTTGCTTGACATCCGGTGCGTGTTGCGTCGACAGCACGACCGCGTCAAGGCCGACCACACGGCCGTTCGTGTAGCGGCAGGTCACCTGCGATTTCGCATCGGGTCGCAGCCAGGGCAGCAGGCCGCTGCGTCTCACCTCGGCCTGACGCTCGACCAGCCGATGCGCATAGCAGATCGGCGCCGGCATCAGTGAATCGGTCTCGTTGCTCGCATAGCCGAACATCAGGCCCTGGTCGCCGGCACCCTGTTCCTCGGGATCCCTGCGGTCGACGCCCATCGCGATGTCGGGCGACTGCTTGCCGATGATGTTCATCACGCCGCAGGTGCGGCCGTCGAACCCGACTTCCGATGAGGTGTAGCCGATATCGGCAATCACGCTGCGCACCAGGTCTTCGAGATCGACCCACGCTTCGGTGGTCACCTCACCCGCGACGATCGCGACACCGGTTTTGACCAGCGTCTCGCAGGCAACGCGCGAGCGCTTGTCCTGCGCGAGCATGGCGTCGAGCACCGCGTCAGAAATCTGGTCGGCGACCTTGTCCGGGTGTCCCTCGGATACGGATTCGGATGTGAACAGGTAACTGTCTGACATGTCTGGCAATCCCCGGTCGGACCGGGCGCGGAGTATCGGCGCAAGTCCCGGCGGAATGCAAACACCGTCTGCTTATTGGACAATACGCGACTCACTGCGAGGAAACCCCGATGCCGACACGACGGCAGCTTGCCAACGCGATACGCGCGCTCAGCATGGATGCCGTCCAGAAGGCGAATTCCGGCCACCCGGGGATGCCAATGGGCATGGCCGACATCGCCCAAGTGCTATGGGCCGACTACCTGCGGCACAACCCCGGCAACCCGTTGTGGCCCGATCGCGACCGTTTCGTAATCTCGAACGGCCACGGCTCGATGCTTCTCTACTCGCTGCTGTACCTCACCGGCTACCCGATGCCGCTCGAGGCGCTGAAGAATTTCCGGCAACTCGGCTACCCGACGGCAGGTCACCCCGAGGTCGAGCACCATCTCGGCATCGAGACCACCACCGGCCCCCTGGGACAAGGTCTCGCCAACGCGGTCGGCATGGCGCTGGCCGAGCGCAATCTGGCCGCGACCTTCAACCGGCCCGGAATCGAGATCGTCGATCACCGCACCTGGGTGTTCCTGGGCGACGGTTGCCTGATGGAGGGCATCTCGCACGAGGCGTGCTCGCTCGCCGGCACGCTCGGCCTCGGTCGCCTGATCGCCTTCTACGACGACAACGGCATCTCGATCGACGGCGAGGTGCAGGGCTGGTTCACGGACGACACGCCGAAGCGTTTCGAGGCATACGGCTGGCACGTGATCCCCGGAGTCGACGGCCATGACGCGGACGCGGTGCGCCGCGCGATCGACGCTGCGCTCGCCGAAACGACCCGCCCGTCGCTGATCTGCTGCAAGACCATCATCGGCTGGGGCGCGCCAAACAAGCAGGGCACCGAGGCGACCCACGGGGCCGCGCTCGGCGAGGCGGAAGTCGCCGCCGCCCGCGTCGAGCTCGACTGGCCTCACCCGGCCTTCGAGGTGCCCGACGACATCCGTCGGGCCTGGGATGCGCGCGAGACCGGCCGCAGGGTCGAGGCGAGCTGGACCGCGCTGCTCGAGAAATATCGCGCCGCGAACCCCGATATCGCGGCGGAGTTCGAGCGGCGGCAGCACGGCGAGCTTCCGCGCGGCTGGCGTGCGGCGCTGGAGGAGCTTGTCGCAGGCACCGCGGCAAAGCCGGCGGATGTCGCGACGCGCAACTCCTCACAGCAGGTGCTCAATGCGCTCGCGCCGGTGATTCCGGAGCTCTTCGGCGGGTCGGCTGACCTCACCGGGTCGAACAACACCAATCACAAGAGATCGATCGTGGTTTCGCGAAGCAACCTCGGCGGGAATTACCTGCACTACGGGGTGCGCGAGTTCGGCATGACGGCGATCATGAACGGGATCGCGCTGCATGGTGGCCTGATCCCGTACAGCGGCACGTTCCTGGTGTTCTCGGACTACGCACGCAACGCCGTGCGGATGGCCGCGCTGATGAAGCAGGGCGTGATCCTGGTCTACACGCACGATTCGATCGGGCTCGGCGAGGACGGACCGACGCACCAGCCGATCGAGCACCTGTGGAGCCTGCGGATCATTCCCAACATGCGCCTCTGGCGCCCCTGCGACACCGTCGAGACCGCCATCGCATGGGGCGATGCGATCGCGCGGCGCGACGGTCCGACGAGCCTGGTCCTCTCGCGGCAGGCGCTGCCGGCTGCGAAGCGGAACGACGCTCAGCTTGCGGCGATCTCGCGCGGCGGCTACGTGCTCTTCGAACCCGACGGCGCGCCGGAGTGCGTGCTGATCGCGACGGGGTCGGAAGTCGGTCTCGCACTCGACGCGGCGCACGAGATGGCCACGCGCGGCCGCCGGACGCGCGTCGTATCGATGCCCTGCACCAGCCTGTACGACGCCGAGCCCGAGTCCTACCGCGACTCGGTGCTGCCGCCGGGCGTGCCGCGCGTCGCCATCGAGGCCGGCGCGCGCGAGGGCTGGTATCGCTACGTCGGCACCGACGGCGAGGTGATCGGCATGACGGGTTTTGGCGCCTCGGCGCCCGCGAAGCAGCTCTTCCCGCATTTCGGTTTCACCCGCGACCGCGTTACGGCCGCGGTCGAGGGACTTCTTTCGCGCCGGTGACACGGCTGCGCGGCAAACATCGAGGACGGGCAACATGACACTGAAGGTAGGCATCAACGGCTACGGTCGCATCGGACGCAACGTGCTGCGCGCGCTGTACGAGGCAGGGCGGCAGAAGGAGATCAGCATCGTCGCCGTCAACGACCTCGGCGACGCCGAAACGAATGCGTACCTGACCCGCCACGACAGCGTCCACGGCCGCTTCCGCGGCGAGGTGCGGGTCGACGGCAATCACATGGTCATCGACGGCGACAAGATCCGCGTGCTCGCGGAGCGCGACCCGGCGAAGCTGCCGTGGGGCGAGCTTGGCGTCGACACCGTGTTCGAGTGTACGGGTCTCTTCACGAGCAAGGCGAAGGCGGGCCAGCACCTGGTGGGCGGCGCGAAGCGCGTGATCCTCTCGGCGCCGGGCGAGAAGGATGTGGATGCCACCATCGTCTACGGCGTGAACCACAAGGTGCTCAAATCGACGATGACCGTGATCTCGAACGCCTCCTGCACGACCAACTGCCTGGTACCGCTGGTCAAGCCGCTGCACGACGCGATCGGCGTCAAGGCCGGAATCATGACGACCATTCATTCCTATACGAACGACCAGGTGCTTACCGACGTCTTCCACAAGGACCTGCGCCGGGCGCGCTCCGCCACCATGTCGATGATCCCGGCGAAGACTGGCGCGGCCGCGGCGGTGGGGCTCGTGTTGCCCGAGCTCAATGGCAAGCTCGACGGATTCGCGGTCCGCGTGCCGACGATCAACGTCTCGCTGGTCGACCTCACCTTCACGGCGGCGCGCGCCACCTCGATTGACGAGGTGAACAAGGTGCTGCGCTCCGCGTCACAGGGCGAGCTCAAGGGGATCCTCAACTACAGCGACGGACCGCTTGTCTCGGTGGACTTCAATCACGACCCCGCCTCCTCGACCTACGACGCAACGCTGACCAAGATCATCGACGGGACACTGGTGAAGGTCTGCTCCTGGTACGACAACGAGTGGGGCTTCTCGAACCGGATGCTCGATACGGCGCTCGCCTGGTCGCGGGTCGCCTGAGGCAAACCGATGCCCATCAAGGTGCTGCGCATGGCGAATCTGGAACTGCGTGGCAAGCGCGTGCTGATCCGCGAAGACCTCAATGTCCCGGTGCAGAATCAGCAGGTCACCAGTGACGCCCGAATTCGCGCGGCGCTGCCCACGATCGAGACAGCGCGCCGGGCGGGGGCCCGGGTAATGGTGATGTCGCACCTTGGGAGGCCGGAGGAAGGCGTCTACGACGCCGAATTTTCGCTTGCGGCGGTGGCCGCGCGGCTCTCCGAACTTCTGGGCGTCAAGGTGCGACTGGTGCGCGACTGGCTTGACGGCGTCGACTGCGAGCCCGGCCAGGTCGTGCTGCTCGAGAACGTCCGGTTCAACGAGGGCGAGAAGAAGAACCGCGACGAGCTCGCGCAGCGCATGGCCGCGTTGTGCGACGTGTACGTCATGGATGCCTTTGCGACGGCGCACCGCGCCGAGGCGAGTACCCACGGTGTGGCCAAGTACGCCCCGGTGGCCTGCGCCGGGCCGCTCCTGATCAGCGAGCTCGAAGCGCTCGAGAAGGCGCTCGACGCGCCCAAGCGACCGCTGGTCGCCATCGTCGGCGGGTCGAAGGTCTCGACCAAGCTCACCGTGCTCGAGAATCTGCTCGGTAAGGTGGACCGGCTGATCGTCGGCGGTGGCATTGCGAACACCTTTCTTGCCGCGGCCGGGCATCCGATCGGGAAGTCGCTGCACGAGGCGGACATGGTGGGCGTTGCGCGCGAGTTGCTCGAGCGGTCGCGCGGTTCGCAGGTCGAGATTCCGCTTCCGTCCGACGTCGTGGTTGCCAAGGAGTTTTCTGCGTCCGCCGAGGCCGACGTAAAGGGAGTCGACGAGGTCGTCGCCAGCGACATGATTCTCGACATCGGCCCGGACACTGCCGACCGTTTCGCCGCCACGCTCAAGGGCGCGGGCACCGTCGTCTGGAACGGGCCGGTGGGCGTGTTTGAGTTCGACCAGTTTGGCGAAGGCACCCGGGTGCTCGCTCTGGCGGTCGCCCGCAGTCCGGCGTTCTCGATCGCCGGGGGCGGGGACACGATCGCCGCGATCGAGAAGTACGGTGTGGGCGAGGACATCTCGTACATCTCGACCGCCGGCGGCGCTTTCCTCGAGTTTCTCGAGGGCAAGAAGCTGCCCGCCGTCGACGTGCTCGAACAGCGCGCAGCCGCCTGACGCAGACATGCTACGTCGCACCAAGATCGTCGCCACGCTGGGGCCAGCCACGGACGCGCCGGGCGTGCTCGAGGACGTGATCCGGCGCGGAGCGGACGTCGTGCGGCTCAACTTTTCGCACGGTGTCCGCGCCGATCAGGTCAAGCGCGTAGAAGCGGTCCGGGCTGCGTCCGAGCGGGTCGGCAAGCACGTCGCGGTGCTCGGTGACCTGCAGGGACCCAAGATCCGCATCGAGCGCTTTGCGGAAGGACGCGTCGTGCTGAACGAGGGCGAGCCCTTCGCGCTCGACCCGGGGATCGAGGCGCACGAGGGCACGGCACGCGGCGTCGGCATCTCCTATGACGAGCTCGCCCGCGACGTGCATCCGGGCGACGAGTTGATTCTGGGCGACGGTCAGGTCGAGCTCGTGGTCCTCGAAGTCAGAGGTGCGCGGGTCGAAGCGCGCGTAACCGTCGGCGGCGAGGTGTCCGACCACAAGGGGATCAACCGCCGTGGCGGTGGTCTCTCGGCCAAGGCGCTCACCGACAAGGACCGGGAGGACGTGCGGACGGCCGCCGAGCTCGAGATGGACTACCTCGCAGTGTCCTTCGTGCGTCAGGCTGCGGACGTGGAGGAGGCGCGCACCTTGCTCCGCGCGGCGGGGAGCAATGCCGGCGTCGTCGCCAAGATCGAGCGCAGCGAGGCCATCCCGCGGCTGGACGAGATATGCCGGGCGAGCGACGCGATCATGGTGGCCCGCGGCGACCTCGGCGTCGAGATGGGTTATGCGCAGCTGACAGGCTTGCAGAAGAAGATCCTGCGGACCGCACGCGCGCACGACCGGGTGACCATCACGGCGACGCAGATGATGGAGTCGATGATTCACAGCCCGGTGCCGACGCGGGCGGAAGTCTCCGACGTCGCGAACGCCGTGCTCGATGGCAGTGACGCGGTGATGCTCTCCGGCGAGACGGCGGTCGGCAAGTATCCGGCGCGCGCAATCGAGGCGATGGCGGAGGTGATCGAGGGCGCCGAGACCTACCACTCCGCAAAGTCCCGCGGCCGCGACCGGTTCGAGGGCATGATCGAAACCACCGATCGTGCAATCGCGCGCGCCGTGATGTTCACCGCCAACCACATGGACGTCGAGGCGATCGTCGCGCTGACCGAGTCCGGGTCGACACCGCTCTGGATGTCACGCATCCGCTCCGATATCCCGATCTTCGCGTTTACGCGGCACGAGCGCACACGGCGGCGGGTCGCGCTGTACCGCGGTGTCTATCCCGTCCCGTTCGGGCTCACGCCGGACAGCTCCGCCGATCTCTACCGCGCGATCGCGCGCGAGCTCGTCGCACGCGGCTACGCCAAGCACGGCGACCGTATCATCCTGACGATGGGTGAGCTGACCGGGGTCGCGGGCGGCACAAACACGATGAAGATCCTCGAAGTGTCGTGAGGCGCAACCGTTCGGTCGGTTGCGATCGACTGGCCGTCACCGGGCACTGATGAGGCAGTCGCACAGGATCGTCGTCGTCGCCGTGACGATCGTCGCGGTGGCGATCGCGGCGCCAGTGCTCGCCCTGCGCGGCAGCCTGCCGTCAATCGACGGGCGGGTCGCCGCGCCGGGGCTCACGGCGCCGGTCACGGTCGAGCGCGACGCGCTCGGGGTTCCCACGATCGCGGGGTCGAGCCGCAACGACGTCGCCTATGCGACCGGCTATGTGCACGCACAGGATCGTTACTTCCAGATGGATCTGTCGCGGCGTATGCCCGCCGGACGACTGGCGGAGCTCGTCGGTGATGCGGCTTTGCCGACCGACCGGCGCAATCGCCTGCACCGGTTCGAGGCTCTTGCCGATCGCATGTATGCGGCGCTGCCGAAAGGCGAGCGCGAACTGATCGACGCCTATTCGGCCGGTGTCAACGCCGGTCTCGAGAGCCTCCGCGTCCGGCCGTTCGAGTATCTCCTGCTGCGATCGCGTCCCGTGCGATGGCAGCCGCGCGACACTCTGCTCGTCGTGTTCGCCATGTACCTGCAGCTGAACGACAGCCGCGCCGAGACCGATCTGCGCCGCGGCGTGCTCAAGGTCAGCCTGCCGCCAGCGCTTTTCAATTTCGTCTATTCAGTATCGCCGGAGTGGGAGGCGCCCATCGACGGGCAGGTGCTCGCCGCGGCGCCGATGCCGGGCGCGGACGTCTACGACCTGCGCGAGCATGCGCGTGAGTTCGCGGCGCTGACAGCCGCCAGGGACCCGATCATGCGCGAAGCGCACTCGCCCGGCAGCAACAACTGGGCGATCGGTGGCGGCCACACGGCGAGTCGCAGGGGCCTGGTCGCGAGCGATATGCACCTCGGGCTTGGAGTGCCGAACACCTGGTACCGCGCGCGATTGAAGGTCCATGGTCTTGAGGCGCGAGATCTCGCGGGCCTCACGCTGCCCGGTTCTCCGGTGCTGGTGGCCGGCAGCAACGGCAGGGTGGCCTGGGCGCTTACCAACAGCTATGGCGACTACAGCGACCTCGTTCGGGTCGAGCTGGCGTCCGATGGTGCGCAGTACCGCAGCGCCGCGGGATTCCGGCCGCTCATCCGGGAGCGCGAAGTCCTGCGCTCGAGCAGTGGTGCGAGCGAGGTCCTGGAGCTGCGTCTCACCGAGTGGGGCCCGCTTCTCGACGAGCCTGCCGCGCGCGGCGCGCTGGCTCTGCGCTGGACGGCGCACGAGCCGGGCGCGACGAACCTCCGCTGGCTCGGGCTCGAGACCGTCGACAATGTCGAAGCCGCGCTGGCGCTGGTCAATACGATCGGAGCGCCGGTGCAGAACTTCGTATGCGCGGACGCGCAGGGCAACGTGGGCTGGACGCTGCTCGGCCGCATCCCGCTGCGGGGCTCCGGCTACGACCCGACGGTCCCGTCGGACTGGACGCAGCCCGATGCTGGTTGGCACGGTTTCCTGGCGCCGGAGCTGTATCCACGCGTGGTCAACCCACCCGGCGGCCGGATCTGGACCGCAAACAACCGCGTCGTCGGCGGGGAATCGCTGGCGCTGATTGGCGACGGCTCGCCGGATCGTGGAGCGCGCGCGCAGCAGATCCGCGACGCGCTCGCCCGGCTCGAGGATGCGACCGAGCGGGACATGCTCGCGATCCAGCTCGACGACCGCGCCCTCTTTCTCGGCCGGTGGCGGAAGCTCCTGCTCGAGGTGCTCGACGCCGACGCGCGGGCCGGACATCCGGATCGCGCGGTGCTGCGCAAGGTCGTTGCCACTGGCGAACCGCGAGCTTCGGCGGCATCGGTCGGCTACCTGCACGTGCGGCGCTTCCACGAGCTGATCGAGCAGCGAGTATTCGAGGCATTGACGGTCACGGCCCGCACCGCGCGTCCGGACGCAGATCTCGTGGTACCGAGGCAGTTCGAGGAAGCCGCCTGGCGGCTGGTGACGGAGCAGCCGACGCACTTGCTCGATCCGCGTTTCTCGAGCTGGCGGGAGTTCGTCCTGTCGGCCGTCGACGAGACGATTGCCGGCATCGAGCGCGACTGCGGCGAAGGCCGCCTCGACAGTTGCAGCTGGGGCGAGCGCAATACCGTCAGCATTCACCACCCCTTGAGCCGCGCCATCCCGTCGCTCGGGCGCTGGCTCGACATGCCGAGCGTGCCGATGGCCGGCGACCACGACATGCCTCATGTGCACGTGTCGGGCTTCGGTGCTTCCGAGCGCTTCGCGGTGTCGCCCGGGGGCGAGGCCACGGGGATACTGCACATGCCGGGCGGTCAGAGCGGGCATCCCTGGTCGCCGTTTTACCGCGCCGGTCACGAGGCCTGGGTGCGTGGCGAGCCGACCCCCTTTCTGCCCGGACCGACTCAACACACGCTGACGCTGCATCCACCGGCTGACCGGTAAACTGGCTCGAAGACGCAATACGACGGTGTACTCTGGCTCCGACCAGAACGAGGATCCCTCCGTGACCGCGAAATTCGAAGGCACAGAACGCTACGTCGCAACCGACGACCTGATGGTGGCGGTCAACGCGGCGGTGACGCTCGCCCGCCCGCTCTTGGTGAAGGGCGAACCAGGGACCGGCAAGACGCAACTTGCGGAGGAGATCGCCGCCGCGCTCGACAAGCCGCTGCACCGCTGGCACATAAAGTCGACCACCAAGGCGCAGCACGGCCTGTACGAGTACGACGCCGTTTCGCGGCTGCGCGACTCGCAGCTGGGTGAAGCGAAGGTCCACGACATCGCCAACTACATCGTCAAGGGGCGCATGTGGGAGGCTTTCGACAGCGATGTCCAGGCAGTGCTGCTGATCGACGAGATCGACAAGGCCGACATAGAGTTTCCGAACGACCTGCTGCTCGAGCTCGACCGGATGGAGTTCTTCGTCCACGAGACGCGCCGGCTCATCAAGGCGCGTCACCGTCCGATCGTGGTGATTACGAGCAACAACGAGAAGGAGCTGCCCGACGCGTTCCTGCGGCGTTGCTTCTTCCATTTCATCCGTTTCCCGGACGCTGACACGATGACACGCATCGTCGCGGTGCACTTCCCGGATCTGAAGCGTGAGCTGCTGTCAGAGGCGCTGAACGCGTTCTACCGCGTGCGCGACGTGCCGGGTCTGAAGAAGAAGCCCTCGACCTCGGAACTCCTCGACTGGCTCAAGCTGCTGCTCGCGGAGGACGTGCCGCCCGAGGCGCTGCGCGCAGACGATCCGCGGAAGAGCCTGCCGCCGCTGTACGGCGCACTGCTCAAGAACGAGCAGGACGTACACCTGTTCGAACAGGTGATGTTCCTGCAGCGGCGCCAGCGCAGCTGAGGCCGATGCTCAACCGCTTCTTTCTCACGCTCCGCGACGCCGGCATCCCGGTCACGCTCACCGAGTATCTTGCGCTGCTCGCCGCGCTCGATGCGCGGGTCGCGGTGGAGGACGTGGACAGCTTCTACTACCTCGCCCGCGCGGCACTGGTGAAGGACGAGAAGCACTACGACCGCTACGACCGCGCGTTTGCCGCCCATTTCAAGGGCGTCGAGCAGGCCTTCGCCGGCTTCGCAAAGGAGCTTCCGGCCGACTGGCTGCGCAAAACGCTCGAGCGCGTGCTGACGGAGGAGGAAAAGGCGAAGGTTGAGGCGCTCGGAGGCTGGGACAAGCTGATGGAGACGCTTGCCGAGCGACTACGCGAGCAGCGCGGCCGACACGAGGGCGGCAGCAGGTGGATCGGCACCGGTGGCACATCGCCTTTCGGCCATGGCGGGTTCAACCCTGAAGGCATCCGCATCGGCGGGCAGGGCGGCGGTCGCCGCGCCGTCAAGGTCTGGGAAAAGCGCGAGTTCCGGAACCTCGACGACACGATCGAGCTCGGGACCCGGAACATCAAGATCGCGCTGCGCAAGCTGCGGCGCTTCGCGCGGGACGGGGCGGCCGAGGAGTTCGATCTCGAGGGCACGATCGACTCGACCGCACGCAACGCGGGGCTACTCGACCTCCGCTTCGTACCGGAACGGCACAACGCGGTGAAGGTCCTGCTGTTTCTCGACGTGGGCGGCTCCATGGAGAGCCACGTGCGGGTCTGCGAGGAGCTCTTCTCCGCAGCACGCAGCGAGTTCAAGCACCTCGAGTACTATTACTTCCACAACTTCCTGTATGAATCGGTCTGGCGCGACGGGCGGCACCGTAATGCGGTTCGGACCCCGACTCTCGAGATCCTGCGCACCTACCCGCCGGACTATCGCGTGATCTTCGTCGGCGATGCGAGCATGAGTCCCTACGAGATCATGCAGCCCGGCGGAAGCATCGAGCACTGGAACGACGAGGCAGGCGCGGTGTGGATGCAGCGTCTTACGACCCGCTACCCCAAGCATGTCTGGCTCAATCCCGAGCCCGAAAATCGCTGGGACTACACCGCGTCCATCGGTATCACCCGAAAACTGCTGGACGAGCGGATGTATCCACTGACCCTCGAGGGCCTGGACCGTGCAATTCGCGCGCTCCGGGCGTGATCCGGACACCGATTTGCGTTGAGCTGGCCCTCCGAGCAGTCGTTCTTGCGTTACCAATGCGAATCGTTATCATTTGCAGGTGGCCATCAGTGTCGAACAGGTACGCCTGATCCTGCCGGCGGGCGGTCGCTGGGACGGCCTGTTCGCGCGTGTCCCAGACCCGTCCAAGAGCGTTGCTCTTCTAGCGGTGATCGTGATCCACGCGGTTGCGCTCGGTGGGTTGCTTGCGCTCAAGGTCTCGCCACGCCTCCAGGTCGCAGACGCCGTCACCGAAGCGTCGATCCTTCCTGAGGAGGCGAATCCGGATGCGACGGATCCGGCGCTGCCGCAGACCGTCGACTGGAAACCGGTATTGCCCGACGTGCCGCTGCCACAGGTCATGGTCGAAGAGCGCCCGACCGCGATCACTGTGCCGGTGCCGGTCGTCACGTCTCAAGTCGCCTCTCCGCCGATGCGAAACGGGAACGCCGATACGCCGCCGGTTCTCGACGCGCAGTCGGTTGGTTACCTGGTGCCGCCCGCGCCGCGCTATCCGCAGGCCTCACGCCGCGCGCGCGAAGAGGGCGAGGTCCTGGTCAGGGTCCTGATCGACATCGACGGGCGCCCGGGCGAGGTTCGGATCCTGCGTTCGAGCGGTCATGCGCGGCTCGATGATGCTGCTATAGAGGCCGTGCGGGCGGCGCTCTTCCGGCCGTACGTCGCGGACGGACGTGCCCGCGCGGCGTACGTGCGTGTGCCTGTCGAGTTCGCCCTGCGCCGCAGCTGAGCTACTTACTCGAGTTGCCGCCCTTGAGCGTCTTGATGTCGGCGAGCACCACTTTCGAGTGGCCCTCGGGATCGACCGATTCGTAGTGCCGCGCGACCTTGCCCTGCGGATCGATCAGGAACGTATCGCGCCTCGCCAGCTCCATCACGCCCATGTACGTCTTGAGCACGCCGTACTGCCTGGTCACGGCCTTGTCCGGATCGGCGAGCAACGTGAAGGGAAGGCTGTGCTCCTTGGCGAACGCCTTGTGAGAGGCGACGTCGTCGACGCTGACACCGAGGATCACCGCGCCTTCCTTGTCGAAGGCGAAGACGTTGTCGCGGAATTCGCAGGCCTGCGTCGTGCAGCCCGGCGTGGCATCCTTCGGATAGAAATAAAGAGCCACCCATTTGCCCTTGTAATCCCCGAGCGCATGCCACTTGCCGTCCTGGTCCTGCAGGCGGAATGCGGGGGCCTGGCTGCCCACCTGCGGAATCGCGGCCGAGGCTGTCAACGCGACCGCACAGAGTGCCGTCAGCAACCACACGGAAGTTTTCGGGAACTGCGTCACTATTCGAACCTCCACGGCGTCCTGGTTTGGGCGGCCGGCGCTTGCCATGTTAGTGCCCGAACCAGCACATTGACAGCGTGAGGCAGGGATGGCGGTAAACCCGGACACCAACTACTTCTTTTTCGAGAACCGGGAGGCGCTGGTGCTCGCGGGCGGCGGTGCGCGCGCGGCGTACCAGGTCGGCGTGCTGCGAGCCATCTGCGAGTGGCTGCCGAAGAACGCGCCCTGTCCCTTCGAGGTGCTGGTCGGCACCTCGGCGGGCGCCATCAACGCCACCGCGATCGCCGCCCACGCGTCGCATTTCAACGAAGCTGTCTACCTGCTCGAGCGCGTTTGGGGCAACTTCACCGTCGACCAGGTGATGCGGGTCAACCGCGCAAGCATGCTGCGCGCCGGTCTGCAGTGGCTGTTCTCGCTGATCTCCTTCGGCCATCTCCTGCCGCCGCCGCGCGCTCTGCTCGACACGACGCCGCTCCGCGAGCTGCTGCCGCGCATGCTGCGGTTCGAGCATCTGAAGGAAAGCATCGCCGCGGGCCCCGTGCAGGCGCTGGCGGTCGCCGCGACCAGCTATGCAAGCGGTCGCGCGGTCGCGTTTTTCGAGGCCCGGCCAAACGTCGAGGAGTGGACACGCGTGCGACGCGGCGGGGTCCGCCGCGCGATCGACCTCGAAGTGCTGATGGCGAGCTCGGCGATCCCGTTCATCTTCCCCGCAGCAAGTGTTGATGGCGAGTATTTCGGCGACGGCGCGATGCGGCAGCTCGCGCCGTTGAGCCCTGCGGTGCACATGGGTGCCAACCGATTGCTCGTCGTGGGGACGCGGGTAGGTGCGGCAGCATCGCTGCTGGCGGATTCGCCAGACCCGCCCAGCCCGGGCGACCTGCTGGGATTCGTCCTCGATTCCCTGTTCGCGGACGGCCTGTCGATCGACCTCGAGCGTCTCCAGCAGGTGAACGGGCTGCTGCTCGCCTGCGAAGGCGCCACCGCTCCGGGCCGCAAGCCGATCGCCGTGCTGGTGATCCAGCCGAGCGTCGATCCGACCGCAATCGCGCGCAAACATGTCGCTCGGCTGCCGCGCAGCCTGCGTTCGTTGCTGCGGACGATCGGCGCGCTCGAGGCACGCGGCGGGCTGCTGGTGAGTTACCTGCTGTTCGACGCGGCCTACACGCGCGAACTCATGCGCCTGGGCTATTCGGATGCCCAGGCCCGCCGTTCGGAGATCCTCGAGTTCATTCGCGAGGATCCGGAGACAGGTCGCACCGGCCACCATCGCACACAGACCGGTTGAGACGCCGGCCGACCTGGATCATTCCCGCAGATGATCCTCGAGGTCGCGGTGACGGATCAGCGCGCGCCCGAAGCGGCCGTCGAAATGCGCCGCGAGGCGCTCCGCGAGGTACACGGAGCGATGTTGGCCGCCGGTGCAGCCCAGCGCGATCGTCACGTAGCTGCGATTCGAACGCGCGAGCGACGGCAGCCAGCGCTCCAGAAATCCCGTCACGTCGTCGACCAGGCGCTGAACTTCGTCGTGACCGGCGAGGAAGTCGGCGACCGCCTGGTCGCGGCCGCTCAGCGGGCGAAGCGACGATTCCCAGTAGGGATTCGGCAGTGAGCGCGAGTCGAACACGAAATCCGCATCGTCCGGGACGCCGTGCCGGTAGGCAAAGGACTCGAACAACAGCGACGGCACGGTGGCGCTGCGCTCGACGACACGCTCCCTCACCAGCTCGCGCAGCTCGTGCACCGACAGGCGCGAGGTGTCGATGGTCAGGTCGGCGGAATTTGCCACCGGCGCGAGCAGGCGCTGCTCCTGCTGCAGCGCTTCCTGCAGACCGAGCCCATCGCGGCTCAACGGGTGGCGGCGCCGCGTCTCGCTGAAGCGCTTGAGCAGGACCTCGTTCTCGGCGCGCAGGAACACGATCTCGCAGCGGATTCCCGAGCGGCGCAGCTCCTCGACCTGCCGCGGGACATCCGCTAGGTCCTCGGGTCGGTTACGCGCGTCGAGCCCGACCGCCGTGCGCTCGTAGTCCGGCTGGTGGCTGCGGACGGTGTAATCGACCAGCCCGGGAAGCAATCCGGCAGGGATGTTGTCGACGCAGTAGTAATCGAGGTCCTCCAGCATGTTGAGCGCGATGCTCTTGCCGGAGCCCGACAGACCGCTGACGACGACTAGCCGCATGTGGCCCTGCCTACGCCTGCTGCCTTGCGGCCGTCTGGCGGCGCTCACTGGACGACGCCAATCCGAGCGATTCGCGGTATTTCGCCACGGTGCGTCGCGCAACCTTGATTCCCTCCGATGCGAGCAGCTCCGCGAGCTGCGCGTCGGAGAGCGGTCGGGCCCCATCCTCATCCGCGATGAGTCGGCGGATACGCGCGCGAATCGCGACCGATGAGACGTCGCCACCGTCGGTACCCGCCACGTGGCTCGAGAAGAAGTACCGGAACTCGAAGATGCCGCGGGGCGTGTGCATGTATTTCCCGGTCGTGACACGCGAGATGGTCGACTCGTGCATGCTGACGGCTTCGGCGACGTCCCGGAGGATCATAGGCTCCATGGCCTCGTCGCCCTTCTCGAGAAATGCCGACTGACGCTGGACGATCGTGCGCGCGACCTTGAGCAGTGTCTCCCTGCGGATCTCGAGGCTGCGGATCAGCCAGCGCGCCTCCTGAAGCTGCGCGCGGAGCGTCGCGTAATCGGCCGATCGCGCCACGACGCCGGCGTAGCTCTGGTTGACCCTGAGCCGCGGGACCGACGCGGGATTGATCTCGACGGCCCAGCCCGACGCCGTGCGCTTCACGAATACGTCCGGGACGATGTACTCCGGTTGCGACGACTGGAACGCCGACCCGGGGCGGGGCTGGCAGCCCTGGATCAGGGCCATCGCCTCCTGCAGCGCTTCCTCATCGACCTCGAGCGCGCGCCGCAGCGTCGCGACGTCGCGGTCGGCGACGTCCTGCAGATGATCCTGCGCGAGCCGAAGCGCGAGATCGCGCCCCGGGGTTTCGGCCTCGAGCTGCGAGAGTTGCAGGCAGAGACACTCGGAAACGCTGCGCGCGCCGATCCCGGCCGGGTCGAAGGTCTGCACGTAGGCGAGAATCTGCTCGACCTCGTCCATCGTGACGGGCAGATCAGTGGTCAGGCTCGCGAGGATGTCGGCCAGACTTTCGGTGAGATAGCCGTCGTCGTTGAGCGCGTCGATGATCGCCTCGCCGATCCAGACCTGGCGCGGGTCGAGCGGGCTGGTCTCGAGCTGCCAGATCAGGTGCTGGTGAAGGTCGCGCTCGGCCTCGTCGGCGAATTCGAGCGGTCGGTCATCGTCGTCGTTCGTTCTCTTCTCGCCGGCGGGGATGGACGTATCGTCCCAGGGGTCGACCATCTCGACGCTGACTTCCTCCTCGCGCGTGCCTTCATCGGCGTCGGGTGCCTGATCGACGGCCTGCTCCTGCTCGAGCGGCGTCAGCTCCTGGGACTCCTCGTCCTCCACCTCGAGCATGACGTTCGATTCCAGCGCCAGCTGGACCTGGGCCTGCAGCTCGAGCACCGGCAACTGCAGCAGCTTGATCGCCTGCTGCAGCTGCGGTGTCATCGTCAGCTGCTGACCGAGTCTCAGCTGCAGCGCCGGCTTGAGCATGTCTCCCTGCTACGGTCGGTGGTTACCCCGGGAGCACCGGCGGGACGGTCGGCGGGGTACGGTTCGGGCCCGCGTTCAGAGTCGGAAATCCTGACCCAAGTAAACCTCACGCACCTCGCGATTGGCAAGGATCTCCTCCGCAGATCCGGCCGCGATCACACTTCCCGTGCTGACGATGTACGCGCGGCCGCAGATACCGAGCGTTTCCCGCACGTTATGGTCGGTGATCAACACGCCGATGTTGCGCGAAACGAGATGCCGGATGATGCGCTGGATGTCGAGCACGGAGATCGGATCGACGCCGGCGAAGGGTTCGTCCAGGAGAATGAAGCGCGGCTCGGCCGCGAGCGCACGCGCGATCTCGACGCGGCGCCGCTCGCCGCCCGACAGTGCGACGCCCACGCTCTCGCGGATGTGGCCGATGTGCAGTTCCTCGAGCAGTTTCTCGAGCGCTGCTTCGCGCTCTCCGCCGTCGAGCTCGGAGCGGGTCTCGAGGATGGCGAGGATGTTGTCCTCGACCGACAGCTTGCGAAACACCGATGCTTCCTGCGGCAGGTATCCCACGCCGAGCTGCGCCCTGCGGTACATCGGCAGACGCGTGAGTTCCCGGTCGTCGAGCCAGATGCGACCCGCATCGCTCGGCACCAGGCCCACGATCATGTAGAACGCGGTCGTCTTGCCTGCGCCGTTGGGGCCCAGCAGGCCCACGACCTCGCCCGAGGCCACCTCGAGTGAAAGGTCCTTGACGACCTGGCGCGAGCGGTAGCTCTTGCCGAGCGACTCGGCCCGAAGCAGGCTCATGGAGCCGGATCCTTCGGCGCCTCTTCTGTGCTCGTCGGTCCGCTGCCAGGCTTGATCGTGATGTGGACGCCGCCGGGATCGCGACCCGTGGGATTGCCGACGATCCGCTGCCGGCCGATGTCGTAGATCAGCGTGTCGCCACGTATCTCGTTCTGTCCGTCTGTGAGCCAGGCGTTACCGCTCAGGCGCACCGTGCCGGCGCGCACGTCGTACTCGATCGAGCTCGCCCGCCCACGCGCGAGTTTCTGCTCGTCCTTCAGCCGCTGCTCGAACGACGCCGGCTGACCGCGGATCACCGCGCGCGAAATCTCGTTGTTGCGAAAGGTGACCTCCGCCTCACCCGAATTCAGCCGGCCGTCCGGCACGTGGATCTGCACCGAGCCCGACAGGTTCCACTCCGAGTTCTCGAAGTCGAGTCCGTTGGCGCGCGCTTCGTCGGCTTCGACCTGCATCGTGCCCTGAGTGATCCGGACACGGCGGAAGAGCAGGGTGTTGTTGCGATAGTCGAAATCCGAGGAGGCGGCCTCGAGGTTGATCGGAAGCTCGGAATTCGTCGCGGTCGGGCCGCGCTGCGGGGCGGCTGCGCCGGCGAGGAACAGCGCCGCGAGCAACGCACGGGAGATCTCAGGGCGTGAAATGGCCATTGACGTTGGATTCTAGTCGCAGTGTCCCGGTGTTCAAATTGGCGCGCAGGCCGCGGCCACCTAGCACGTGATTGCCGAAGCGGATGCTGACGAACTCCGGGGTCTGGATGTAATCCGCGGTTGTGTCGTAGGTGAGCCGGTCAGTGACGATAACCGGCGAGCCCTGGTCCTCGCTCCCCCTGACGGTGACCTCGCCCGCGAGCATCAGCGAGCTGCGGTCGGGCGGCATGCGCCCGCTCTTCGCCGTGACGGTCCAGGTTCCTGCATCCGCCGTCGCGTAGTTCAGTCGCAGGTCACGCAGGATCACGCTGTCATCGGTGAGCTGCTGCTCGATGTTGGCCGCGTTGACGACGATCCGCGGCTTGCCATCGGCCCCCATCTCGGTGAGGGTAGCGTCGTCCATGTAGTAGCCATGACGTTCCTCGCGCTCACCGGGACGCAGCTCCTCGCGGTCTCGGCCAGCGAGCAGCTCGAAGAGCAGCACGGCACCGGCCAGCGCCGACACCATGACGATCAGGCGCTGACCGGAGCCTGGCGAGCGTGGAGTAACAGGTCGCATACTTCCCGAACGGCGCCACGGCCGCCCTTCTGCGTCGTGACCCAATCCGCCGCCTCGATGACGTCGGCATGTGCGTCGGCGACCGCGATCGCGAGCGCCGTTCGGCGCATCATCGGCAGATCCGGCGTGTCATCCCCCACGCAAGCCATCTCCTCCCGCGTCGTGCCGAGCTTGGCGGCGAGCGCCTCGAGCTCGTGCGCCTTGTCGGTCGCGCCCTGCCGCACCAGGCGAATGCCGAGCTCCGACGCGCGGCGCTCCACCGCGGGAGAGCTGCGGCCGGAGACGATGGCCACGGTGACTCCCGCGCGCTGCAGGGCGACAAGCCCCGCGCCATCACGCACGTGGAAGACCTTCAGCTCCTCGCCCGATGCGCCGAAATAGAGCCGCCCGTCGGTGAGCACGCCGTCGACGTCGAGCACGAGGAGCCGGATGCGGCGCGCGCGCTCGTGCAGCGGGTCCATCGTCACATGACTCCCGCGCGCAGCAGGTCGTGCACGTTGAGCGCGCCGATCAGCCGGCCGTCATCGTCGACGACCGGCAGCGCGGTGATCTTGTACTCCTCCATCAGGTGCACCGCCTCGGCGGCGAGCATCCTGGGCCGCGCGACCTTCGGGCGTGCGGTCATGACCTCGCTCATGGTGGTCACGTGCACGTCGGCCTGCCGGTCAAGGACCCTGCGCAGATCGCCGTCGGTAAACACTCCGATGACATGGCGCGTCGCGTCCACGATCGTGGTCATGCCGAGGCCCTTGCGGCTCATCTCGAGCAGCCCGGCGCTCAGCGTGGTGCCCGGTTCGACGGCGGGCAGGTCGTCGCCCTTGCGCATCACGTCCTCGACGTGCAGCAGCAGCCGGCGGCCGAGTGTTCCGCCCGGGTGCGAGCGCGCGAAATCCTCCTCCGTGAAGCCGCGCGCCTCGAGGATCGCAACCGCGAGCGCGTCACCCATCGCCAGCGTCGCAGTGGTGCTCGCGGTCGGCGCGAGATTGAGCGAGCAGGCCTCGGCCGGGACGCTCACGTCGAGCACGACCGTCGCGTAACGCGCGAGCGTCGAATCGCGGTTGCCGGTCATCGCGATCAGCGCTACGTCGAGGCGCTTGATCACCGGCAGGATCGTTACGAGCTCGTCGGTCTCGCCGGAATTCGAGAGCGCCAGCACGACGTCGGCCGCGGTGATCATGCCGATGTCACCGTGGATCGCCTCGGCCGGATGCAGAAAGAACGCCGGGCTGCCGGTGCTCGCGAGCGTCGCGGCGATCTTCCCGGCGACGTGCCCCGACTTGCCCATCCCGGTCACCACGATCCGCCCCGTGCAGGCGAGCAGCAGCCGGCAGGCCTGCGCGAACTCACTGCCCAGGCGGTGCTCGAGCGCCGCGACGGCCTCGGCCTCGGTGGCGAGGACGCGCCGCCCGCGGGCGATGAGCTGCTCAACGTCGAAATTCGCGCCGGTCATCCGAACGGGCTCCAGCGTGGTCCGGCTGAGGATCATACCTTCCGGGACCTGCGGATCTACGCCCCAATGGGGCGCGAAGCCGGGACGCGGCCCGCTTGCGGTAGAATCGCGGCCCTTTCCCTTAAGGCCCGGACATGACCGCCGACGAAGTCACCCGGTTGATCGAGACCGGCCTGCCCGGTGCGAGGGTTCGCGTGGTCACCGACGACGACACCCACTTCACGGCGGTGATCGTCTCCGAGCGATTCGAAGGTCAGCGGTCGATCAAGCGTCATCAGCAGGTCTACGGTGCCCTCGGGGCACGCATGGGCCGGGAGATCCACGCGCTGTCGATCGAGGCGTACACGCCGGGGGAATGGAGCGACCTGGCAGCCACCCGCAACCCGCGCTGAGGGAGACGCTCGCGTGGACAAATTGCAGATACGCGGCGGCGTGCCGCTCGATGGCGAGGTGCGCATTTCCGGCGCCAAGAACGCGACCCTGCCCATTTTGGCGGGCGCGCTGCTCGCCGACGGGCCCGTGACGATCGGCAACGTTCCCCACCTGAACGACGTCACGACCATGATCGAGCTTCTGGGCCGGCTGGGCGCGAGCGTGACCGTGAACGAGCGCCTGCGCATCGAGGTGGACCCACGCACCGTACGCGCGACCTTCGCGCCCTACGAGCTCGTCAAGACCATGCGCGCGTCGATCCTCGTGCTCGGGCCGCTGGTCGCGCGCCACGGCGCCGCGGACGTGTCGCTGCCGGGCGGCTGCGCAATCGGTGCGCGCCCCGTGAATATCCATGTCGCCGGGCTGCAGGCCATGGGCGCCGACGTGCACATAGAATCCGGCTATATCAAGGCGCGCTCGGGACGGCTCAAGGGCGCGCGCATCGTTCTCGAGACAGTCACCGTGACCGGAACCGAGAACCTGATGATGGCCGCCACGCTCGCCGACGGCCGCACCGTGCTCGAGAACGCCGCGCGCGAGCCCGAGGTGGTCGATCTCGCGAATTTCCTGGTTGCGATGGGGGCGCGGATCTCCGGGGCGGGCACCGACACCATCACGATCGAGGGTGTCGAGTCGCTGCGCGGCGCGGAGTACGACGTGCTGCCCGACCGTATCGAGGCGGGCACCTACCTGGTCGCCGGCGCGATCAGCGGCGGCCGCGTCCGCGTGCGCAACGTACGGCCCGAGCATCTCGACGCCGTGCTCGGCAAGCTCGAGGAGGCCGGCGCTGTGGTGTCGCGCGGCGACAGCTGGATCGAAGTCGACATGCGGGGTCGCAGGCCTCGCGCCATCGACATCCGCACCGCCCCGCATCCCGGGTTCCCGACCGACATGCAGGCACAGTTCGCCGCGCTCAATACCGTGGCAGAGGGCGTCGGGACGATCATCGAGACGATCTTCGAGAATCGCTTCATGCACATGCTCGAGATGCGCCGCATGGGCGCGGAGATCCGCCTCGAGGGCAATACCGCGATCATCAGGGGCGTGCCGCGCCTCACGGCCGCGCCGGTGATGGCGACCGATCTGCGGGCCTCGGCAAGCCTCGTCCTGGCGGGGCTCGTGGCGGAGGGCACCACCGACGTGGAGCGCATCTATCACATCGACCGGGGCTACGAGTGCATCGAGGAGAAGCTGCAGGGGCTCGGCGCGCAGATCCGCCGCGTCGCCGATCGCTGAGGCAGACGGGCACTCGTTCGGCACCGCGCGGGCGGGGACGCGTCCAGCCGGTGCGGATCAGGCAAGACCCGTTTCCCATATAATGTGTAGCTTCGCGAGGAGTACGCCGGATGAGCAATCAAGTCGACACGGGCAGGCGCCAGTTCCTGACCGTTGCCACCATTGCCACCGGCGCCGTCGGCGCGGCCTTCGCGGCCGTTCCCTTTCTCGCCTCCTGGAAGCCGAGCGCACGCGCAAAGGCGCTCGGCGCGCCTGTCGAGGTCGACATCAGCAAGGTCGACCCCGGTGCGATGATCAAGGTCGAATGGCGCGGCAAGGCAGTCTACATCGTGCACCGCACGCCTCAGATGCTGACCCAGCTCGAGGGCATGGCGCCAAAGCTGCGGGATCCGGATTCGAAACAGTCCGAGCAGCCTGACTTCGCGCGCAATCCCGCGCGCGCGCTCAAGCCTGAGTACCTCGTGCTGGTGGGCGTTTGCACGCACCTGGGCTGCGCACCGCTCGATCGCTTCACCCCCGGCGACGTGACCGTCTCATCCGACTGGCCGGGTGGATTCTTCTGTCCCTGCCACGGCTCCAAGTTCGACCTTTCCGGCCGGGTCTTCAAGGACGTCCCGGCGCCGACCAACCTGTCTGTCCCGCCCTACCGTTTCTTAAGCGACAGCCGGCTTCTTATCGGGGCCGAAACGGGGAACGCATGATGAGCACCAGCGCTGAAACCGCGCGCCGGAGCGGTGGGAGACTGGCGGCGCTGCGGCAGTGGATCGACGACCGCTTCCCGATGACCAAGATGTGGAAGGAGCACGCGGCGGAGTACTACGCGCCCAAGAATTTCAACTTCTGGTACTACTTCGGCTCGCTCGCGCTCGTGGTGCTGGTCCTCCAGATCGTGACCGGCATCTTCCTGACCATGAACTACAAGCCCTCGGCCGCCGACGCGTTCAGCTCGGTCGAGTACATCATGCGCGACGTCGAGTGGGGCTGGTTGATCCGCTACCTGCACTCGACCGGCGCCTCGGCGTTCTTCATCGTCGTCTATCTGCACATGTTCCGCGCTCTGCTGTACGGGTCGTACCAGAAGCCGCGCGAGCTGCTGTGGATCTTCGGCTTCCTGATTTATCTCTGCCTGATGGCGGAGGCCTTCTTCGGTTACCTGCTGCCCTGGGGCAACATGTCGTACTGGGGCGCCCAGGTGATCGTGTCGCTGTTCGGTGCGATCCCGTGGATCGGCACCTCGCTCGTCGAGTGGATCCGCGGCGACTACTACATCTCGGACGTGACCCTCAACCGGTTCTTCGCGCTGCACGTGGTCGCGCTGCCGCTGGCGCTGATATTCCTGGTCGTCGCGCACATCCTCGCGCTGCACGAGGTCGGTTCGAACAACCCGGACGGCATCGAGATCAAGAAGGTCAAGGGCCCGGACGGGCTTCCCCTCGACGGCATCCCGTTTCACCCGTACTACACGGTGAAGGATACGGTCGGCGTCGGCGTCTTCCTGATCGTGTTCTGCCTGATCGTGTTCTTCGCGCCGGAGATGGGTGGTTACTTCCTCGAGCACGCCAACTTCGACCCGGCCAATCCGCTGCAGACCCCCGAGCACATCGCACCGGTTTGGTACTTCACGCCGTTCTACGCGATCCTGCGCGCCGTGCCGAACAAGCTCGCGGGCGTCGGGTTGATGGGCGCGGCGGTGGTGCTGCTCGCGTTCGTGCCCTGGCTCGATCGCGGCAAGGTCCGCTCGATCCGCTACCGCGGCCCGATCTTCAAGGCGTTCCTGATCGCCTTTGCGATCAGTTTCGTCGCGCTCGGCTGGCTCGGGCTGCAGCCCGCAACCCCGGGATACACGAATGCGGCGCGGGTGTTCGGCATCGCCTACTTCGCGTTCTTCCTGCTGATGCCGTGGTACACGCGCATCGACCGGACCCGGCAGCCGCCCGACAGGGTGACCTACCATGCGCACTGAGTTCCTGGCACTCGTCGCAGCGCTAGCCGTCACGTCGGCCCAGGCGGCGGGCGGGGGCGGGCACGGGCAGGTCCAGCATGCGAACAACGACGTCTCCAACAAGGCGTCGCTGCAACGCGGTGCGCGCAACTTCGTCAACTACTGCCTCGGCTGCCACTCCGCGAAGTACGTGCGCTACAACCGGGTCGCCGCCGACATCGGGATCACCGAGCAGCAGCTGATCGACAACCTGATGTTCACCGGCGAGCGACCGCACGACACGATCGTGAACGCGATCAACGTCGACGATGCCAACCGCGCGTTCGGCGTCGTGCCGCCGGATCTGTCGCTGGTGGCGCGCAGCCGCGGCCCGGATCACATCTACAGCTTCCTGCGGTCCTTCTACGCGGATCCCGCCAAGGCGACCGGCGCCAACAACCTGGTACTGCCCGGCACGGCGATGCCGCACGTGCTCTGGGAGCTGCAGGGCATCCAGAATGTGGTCTGGGAAGGCCAGGTCGACGCCCAGGGCAACGCCTCCAAGCACTTCAAGGAATTCGAGCTGGTATCGCCTGGTCGGATGGATCCGCACGAGTTCGACGCATTCGTGCGCGACACCGTCAACTTCCTCGACTACATCGCCGAACCTGTGCAGCTCAAGCGCAGGTCGCTCGGCTACCGTGTGACCGCTTTCCTGATCTTCTTCACGCTGCTCGCATGGGCGCTGAAGAAGGAATTCTGGAAGGACGTGAAGTAAAGGGAACATGCCCAGCGATACAAGGTATGTCCGCTCGTGATGACGCTGTTCAGCCGCGCGGACGACGCCCACAGCCACTGGGTGCGATTTGTGCTGGCGGAGAAGGCGCTCGGGGTGCGACTCATCGAGGCCGACGTGGCGCGACCGCCCGAGGACCTGATCGACCTCAACCCCTACCAGGCGGTCCCCACGCTCATAGATCGCGACCTCGTGGTCTACGAGGCGCGGATCGTCTCCGAGTATCTCGACGAGCGCTATCCGCACCCGGCGCTGCTGCCCACGGATCCGGCGGGCCGCGCTCAGACCCGGGTTGCGCTGCACCGGATCGAGCAGGACTGGTACGCGCTGCTGCCGGCGCTCGAGGGCAGCGACCGCCGTGAGCAAATCCGCGCGCGAAAGCTGCTGCGGGACAGCGTGATCGCGGCCGAGCCGCTGTTCCGCGCCCGATCCTGGTTCCTGTCCGAGCAGTTCTCCGTTCTCGATGTCGCGGTTGCGCCGATGCTGTGGCGCCTCAGGCGCTGGGAGATCGACGTGTCGGACGTCGCACCGTCCGTGCAGCGTTACGCGCAACGGCTCTTCGCCCGCCCCGGGTTCCGCGCGGGATTGAGCGGGGTCGAACGGGACATGCGCGGATGAACTCGCGGCGCCCATATCTGCTGCGGGCCATGCACGAGTGGATCTGCGACAGCTCCTGCACGCCACACATCGTGGTCGACGCCGGCGCGGCCGGTGTCGAGGTCCCACGGCAGTACATCCGCGACGGCAAGATCATCCTCAACGTAAGCTGGACCGCGACAGACAAGCTGCGGATGACCAACGACGAGGTCAGTTTCTCAGGGCGGTTCGGCGGCTCGGTCGTCGAGGTACGTGTGCCGCTGCCCGCGGTGCTCGCCATCTATGCCCGCGAGTCCGGGCAGGGGATGATCTTCACGGAGGACGATGCCGCCAGCGGTGCCAACCCGCCCGGCGAGCCACCCGAGCCTCCCAAGCCCGGGTCGCCGTCCCCCGGCAAGCGAGCCCGCCTCAAAGTGGTGAAGTAACCGGGAAGTGGCGCCGAGCCATTTTCCAGGATCAGGAAAGGCGGAATGCGTCGCGGATCCATTCGATCGTCGTCGTGCCGGGTGCGTCGCCGGCATCGATCGCCACGACGTCGAAGCGCGCGCGCAGTCTGGCGAGCTCCGGCCGCGTGCGCAGCAGGTGGCGTGCCGCGACGATGAATCTCCGCTGCTTGCGCGCACCGATCGATGCGGCGGCGCCCCCGTAATCGCGGCGCGATCGCGAGCGTACTTCGACCAGCACGAGAATCGCGCCTTCGCGCATCACGAGATCGATCTCGCCGCCGCGGCAGCGATGGTTGCGCGCGATCAGCGCGAGTCCCTGCGACTCGAGATAGGCGAGCGCCCGCTCCTCGGCGCGGCGACCGAGCGCAGTCGTCGTCTCAGGGTTCACCGGGCGCCGGGATCGGCGCCGGCATCGGCGCGGACGGACCCGCCGCCAGGGGCCGTCCGCCCTGAACACTCGCCCATTCCATGCGACGGACCACGCGTCCGTCCGACGCGACGTCGAGCTCGCCCGTGAGTCCGTCGAGGCCAAAGCTGCGGGCCGCCGACCGGAGCTCGCCGGTGAGGCGGAAGGCGTCGTATCCGAAGGCATACATACGCAGGCGACCGCGCCCGACCTCGGACCACGCCCCGTGCAGCAGGTCCCAGAGCTCCGTCGCGCCCTGGCCTGCGTACAACACCCACGGCATCTCCGGGTATACGAGTCCTTCCAGATCGGATGCGGCGCGTGAGCTCGCCTCCCAGGCATCCGATGTCGCGTAGACCGTCATCGGGTAGGTCATCTGGAACCGGAGCTGCGGCTTGATCGCCCGCGCCGTCGCGGCATTCGCCGCGACGAAGGCGAACTGAGGACCTTCGCGGGCTTCGATGAGCGGATCGCGCTTCGGAAGCGGCTTCGACTTGTCGACGGGTCGGTCGCCCGCGCCGCCGAAGCGCCCAAGCGCGGCGCGCAGCGGCGCAGCGAAATCCCTCGCGCCGGGTTCGTAGAATTGCGCCGCGGTCAGCACCACGCCTGTGTTCCCGAGCTCCTCGTCGAAGGCGTCGTGGACGCGTCGTCCCCAGTCGTTCTCGGGAAACAGCGCGATGCCGCGCAGGTGCCCGTCGGCGGCGATGCGTCGCGCCACCGCGCGCGCTTCCTCGGCAGGGTCGAGCGAAAACTGGAACAGGAAGGCCGGCGGCACGCCGCCCGCAAGCGTATTGAGCGCGAGCGTTGGCACCGGGAACTGTCCGCCCGCGACAAGCACCGCGAGCTCGTCCTTCATCAGCGGGCCGACCACGAACTGCGCGCCATCCGCGACGGCCTGCTGATAGGAGGCGACCACCCCGTTCGTGGCCGTGTCGTAGATCGCGACCCGCGGCCGCACATCCGCCGCATCTGCGAGGCATGCGGCGATGAAGCCGTCGCGCACCGCGGTGCCCGCCGTGCGGTATCGCCCGGTCAGCGGCAGCAGCAGGGCCACTGCTCTCGGCGCGCCCGAAGGCAACATCGCCGGTCCGGGCGCCGGCGCCGCGGGTTCCATCGGTGCCGGCGGCCCCGGCAAAGGCTCCGCCGGCGGCAGCGGCGCGGTCGTCGCCGACTCCCGCGCCTGTCGCGCCATGGCGATCTCCGCGCGCAGCTTTGCGACCTGCGCCGCATCTTCGCCACGCGCGCGACGCGCGACGCGACCGATCATCCGCTCCGCGTCATCCGGCGCCCCCGCGGCCAGGTACTCGCGCGCCGCGAGCAGCGCGACGTCGACGTCCCAGCCGAAGAGTCGCTTTGCAGCCTTTTCATAGAGCCGCGCCGCTTCCGCATGCCGCCCGGCGACCACGTGGGCTTCGGCCGCTGCTATGTCGTCGCTGCGTGCCGCGTGCGCGATCGGCACCGACGGCGGGGCGACGCAGATCACCGCCGCGACGAGGATGGCGACCACCATGAGGGGTGCTTGCCGGCCGCGAAGGCGAGCGTGCAGCATGAGCGGATGAAACCCGGTTACGAGTGACGGTGAGCGATGGATTCTAGCCCGCGAGCGCATACCGGCACACTCTGGCTGGTGTCGACCCCGATCGGAAACCTGGGGGACCTGAGCCCGCGCGCGGCGCGCACGCTTGGCGAGGTCGATTTGCTCGTCGCCGAGGACACGCGTCACACGCTGCAGCTCCTCACCGCGTGCGGGATCCGCCGCGCGCCCGGCACGCTCGTCTCGCTCAACGAGCAGAACGAGCGCGCACGTGCGCCGGAGCTCGTCGCCCGGCTCCTGGCGGGCGACAGCGTCGCGCTGGTGAGCGATGCCGGAACTCCGCTCATGAGCGATCCGGGCGCCGCCCTGGTCGCGGCCGCTGCGCACGCCGGCGTGGCGGTCTCGACCGTGCCCGGTTGCTGCGCGGCGATCGCGGGGCTCACGATGTCGGCGCTGCCGACCGATCGATTCTGCTTCGAGGGGTTTCTGCCCGCGAAGCCGGCCGCGCGCCGCCGCAGGCTCGAGGAGCTGCGCCAGGAGCCGCGCACGCTGGTCTTCTACGAGGCGCCGCATCGCATCGCGGAAACCCTTGCCGACATGGCGGCGCTGATGGGAGATGCGCGCCCGGCCGTGATCGCGCGCGAGCTCACGAAGAAGTTCGAGACCATCTACCGCGACACGCTTGCCGGGCTCGCCGCACGGGCGACGCAGGACGAAAACCTGGCGCGCGGCGAGATCGTCATCGTGATCGAGGGCGCGGCCGGTGACGCAACGTCCGCGGACGACGCCGAGGCCGACCGGCTGCTCGCGATCCTGCTCGCGGAACTGCCCGCGTCGCAGGCCGCAAAGCTTGCGGCGCAGATCAGTGGACGCGGCCGCAGGGAGCTCTTCGCGCGGGCGGTGGCTCTGCAGGGGCGAGGCAATCCGGCCTGAGACTGGCCGCAACTGCCCGCGGACGGGCAGAATCGCGCAAACAAACGGAGAGACGCATGCCCGAGAAGACCGCTGCCCGCTATGTGCTGACCACCGACTGCCCCGACACGACGGGTGTCGTCGCGGCGATCGCGGGTTTCCTCGCGCGCAACAACGCCCTCATCACCGAAGCGCAGCACTTCGACGACGAGATCTCCGTGCGTTCCTTCATGCGGACGGTGTTCCACGACAACGGCTTGGGGCTGCCGCCGATCGCCGAGCTCGAGCGCGACTTCGCGGAGAGCGTAGCGGCGCCGTTCGACATGACCTGGAAGTTCCGCGACCTGCGCCAGCGCTGCCGCGTGGTCGTGGGCGTGTCGAAAGCCGGGCACTGCCTCAACAGTATGCTGCATCGCTGGTCGACGGGCGCGCTGCCGGTCGACATCGCAGCGGTGATCTCGAATCACCAGGACCTGCGCAGCCTCGCCGAGTGGCACGGCGTGCCGTATCACTATTTCCCGATCAGCGAGGGCCGCCGCAACGAGCAGGAGCAGCGCATCGCCGATCTCTTCGAGCGCGTCGAGGCCGAGCTCTTCGTGCTGGCGCGCTACATGCAGATCCTGAGCCCGGAGGCCTGTGCCCATTTCTCCGGCCGCGCGATCAACATCCATCACTCCTTCCTCCCCGGGTTCAAGGGCGCCCGGCCCTATCACCAGGCGCACGCGCGCGGCGTGAAGATCATCGGTGCAACGGCGCACTACGTGACCACCGATCTCGACGAGGGCCCGATCATCGAGCAGGCGGTCGAGCGCGTTGATCACTCCGCGTCACCGGACGACATGGCGCTGGTCGGCAGCGATCTCGAGAGCCTGGTGCTGAACCGGGCCGTGCACTGGCACGCCGAGCGACGCGTGTTCCAGAACGGGCGGCGAACGGTCGTCCTCAGATAAACGCGCGGCGAGGAAACGCGGCGCCGCGACCCGCCTATAGCGGGAAACCGCTCGGTCCGTCTGCCACGAATGCCCGCACCGCCGCGAGATATTCCGGCGCCGCGTCGAGCGAGTTGTGCTCAGCGTCGCGGATGACGGATACGCGTACCTGTCCCGCGGGAAAGGCATCGATCAGCGCCTGCGACCGCGCACGCGGAATGATCTCGTCGCGCTCCGCGATCACGACCAGCACCGGCGCGCCGACATCGGCCGCGAAGCTCGACGATTCGTATCGATCCTTGAGCAGCAGGTCAACGGGCAGCAACCGGAAATGCTGTCTCGCAACGTTGGTCAGACTGTCGAAGGGCGTGACCAGCACGAGCCGCTCCGTCGGACGGCGGCTCGCGAGATACACGGCGATCCCGCTACCGAGGCTGCGACCCATCACCGACGTCTGCGGATGTCGCGCCCGCACGTGGTCGTGTATCGCCAGCGCGTCGGCAAACAATCCCGCCTCCGATGGCCGACCTGTGCTGCCGCCATAGCCTCGATAGTTGACGAGGTACAGCGAGTGGTCGGGAAGCGCGAGCGACAGTGCGTCGATGTTCGCGGCGACATCCTCCGCGTTTCCGCCGAAATAGATCAGGGCCCTCGGGCCCGGGCGGGCTATCGCCAGGATGTTCAGCGTTTCGCCGCCGCTCTCGAGCGGGACGACCTGCGCGCCGGCAGATGACGATTCGGCGGTCGGAATATAGATCATCGACCTCTGCATCGCGTAGATGTACGCGCAGACGCCGAGGTAGACGATGACGGGAACGACCAGGAACGACATCGCGGACCGCATCACCGGCTGATCGCACGCGGGTGCGAAGAGTACGCCGCGGTGGTCGTCACGGCTCCGGTATAATTCGCGCGGGAGTCGGCCAGGCAGCCGCTGCGTAGTTTGCAGAGGAAAGTCCGGGCTCCGCAGGACGAGGCGCCAGGTAACGCCTGGGGGGCGCAAGCCCACGGAAAGTGCAACAGAAAGTAAACCGCCCAAGCAGCGCAGAAATGCGCTGACGGCAAGGGTGAAACGGTGCGGTAAGAGCGCACCGCGTCGGTGGCAACATTCGACGGCACGGCAAACCCCGCCTGGAGCAAGACCAAATAGGGAAGCGCGCTGGCTTCGGCCGGCAACTGCGGTCCGCAGAGGCTTCCGGGTAGGTCGCTAGAGACGCGCGGCGACGCGCGTTCGAGATGGATGGTTGCCCACGACAGAACCCGGCTTATCGGCCGGCTCCCACCCACTTTCCCCCACCACCAGCCGGCCCACCGCCGACTGGATGCCCGCCACCGCTGACCGGAGGCGTCCCACAGTCACGCCTGCCCACCGGGCCGCGGCGGCACATTATGTCACTTAGGCCGGATCCAAGCGCCCTCGGCGGCGAATTCTCCCCACAACTCGCGGGTCTTGAGTCATCGCGAAGAAAGAAACCCTAAGCCGCTGATTGATCAGAAGATGGCTGACACGCTTGTCAGACAAAGGCGGACTTGGGGAAGCTAAGTCGCTGTGCTCCAAAGGAATATTTTTGCCTTGATCGTTGACTCCTGGCGCGGCCGCAACCTATAGTGCCCCGAAGTGGGCAAAAGTGGGATGAAATGGGCGACCTGCCCATCGACGAGCTGACGTGTTTCGCGGCGCCAACAAAGTGACACTCGACGCGAAGGGGCGTGTGGCCATGCCTGCGCGGTACCGAGACACCCTGGTCGAGCGCA
>DATJKD010000162.1:0-8458 GCA_035491795.1 Steroidobacteraceae bacterium
CTCCAGGTAGCGGCGCTGACCCTCGGCGAACACGATGTCGAACGCCAGCGTCGACTTGCCCGAGCCCGATACGCCGGTCACGACCGTGAACCGCTCGCGCGGGATCTCGACGTCGACGTCGCGCAGGTTATGCTCGCGCGCTTTGTGCACGACGATCGCCTCGCGCGGCGGCGCGGGCAGGCGCCGAGGCGCGGGCGTCGCATCCGAGACACGCAGACGGCTTGCCGCGGCCAGCCGGCCGCGCGCCGATGCGTCGTCGACGAGCGCGCGGCCGGTGTGCGAGGCGCTACTGCGCATCATCGCGTCCGGCGTACCTGCGGCTATGAGCCGTCCGCCTGCCTCGCCGCCTTCGGGGCCCAGGTCGATGATCCAGTCCGCGGCGCGGATGACATCCAGATTGTGCTCGATGACGAGCAGCGAATGCCCCGCGGCAAGCAGCCGTTCGAAGGCACCCAACAGCTTCGCGACGTCGTGGAAGTGCAGCCCGGTCGTGGGCTCGTCGAAGAGGAAGAGTAGCCGCGCATCGCCGTTGAACTTGCCCTTGTCAGCCAGGTGGCCTGCGAGCTTGAGTCGCTGCGCCTCGCCGCCCGAGAGCGTCGGCACGGGCTGACCGAGCCGCAGGTATTCGAGCCCCACCTCGACCAGGGGCCCGAGCCGCTGGAGCACTTCCTCGTCGCCGGCGAAGAACTCCACGGCTTCGGCCACCGTCATCTCGAGCACGTCGGCGATGCTGCGCGCCGGACCTTCGTCGCGCGCGATCTTCGCTTCGAGGATCTCGGGCCGATAACGCCGACCGTTGCAGTCCGGACAGCGCAGATACACGTCGGAGAGGAACTGCATCTCGACGTGCTCGAAGCCGTTACCGCTGCAGGTCGGACAGCGCCCGTTGCCGGAGTTGAAGCTGAACGTGCCGACGGTATAGCCGCGCTCGATCGACGTGGCCTCGGCTGCGAATCGCTTGCGGATCGTGTCGAAGGCGCCGACGTAGCTCGCGGGATTCGACCTGGTCGTCCGCCCGATCGGCGTCTGGTCCACCAGTACGACCCCGCCGACGTGCTCGGTGCCGAGTAGTACCCTGTGCGCACCCGGCGTCTCCGTCGGTTTGCCCTTGGCGCGCAGCAGCGCCGCGTAAAGCACGTCGCGCACCAAGGTCGACTTGCCCGAGCCCGACACGCCGGTGACGCATACCAGCCGGTTGAGCGGAAACTCGACATCGAGATCCCGAAGATTGTGCTGCGAGGCGCCCTCGAGCCGCAGGCGCGGTGTCTCGGGCGCCGGCGCGCCTCGCCGGTTGAGCGCGGCAACCACGTCGCGGCGCCCCGCGAGGTAGTCTGCCGTGAGCGTGTTACTTCCCACGATCTCGGCGGGCGTGCCGTCAAAGACCACCCGGCCGCCGCGCTCTCCGGGGCCCGGTCCCAGATCGAGGATGCGATCGGCCGCCAGCATGATCTGCGGATCGTGTTCCACCACGAGCAGCGAGTTGCCGTTCTGCTTGAGACGCTGCATCACCTCGATCACGCGCCGCATGTCCCGCGGATGCAGGCCGATCGAGGGCTCGTCGAGCACGAACAGCGTGTTCACGAGCGAAGTGCCGAGCGCAGTAGTCAGGTTGATGCGCTGTACCTCGCCGCCAGAAAGCGTCCGCGACTGGCGATCGAGTGTGAGATAGCCGAGCCCGACGCGGACCAGGAACTCGAGCCGCGAGCGGACTTCCCCCAACAGCAGGTCCGCGGCCTCATCGAGCTGCGCGGGCAGGACGAGCCCCGCGAAGAACTCGAGGCAGCGCTCGATCGGCAGCAGCATCAGCTCGTGCACATTGAGGCCGGGCGAGCCCAGCCGCCAGAGCAGCGCCTCGGGCTTCAGCCGCGCGCCGCCGCAATCGCCGCAGGCGGTGTAGCTGCGATAGCGCGACAGCAGCACCCGGATGTGCATCTTGTAGGCACGCCCCTCCAGCCAGGCGAAGAAGCGGCGCACGCCGTACCAGATCTTCTTTTCCCAGGGGCCCTCACCCTCGATCACCCAGCGACGGTGTTCGTCGGTGAGTTCGCGCCAGGGCACGTCGACGGGCACGCCGCGCTTGCGGGCGTACTTGAGGAGATCGTCCTGGCACTCGCGATAGGCATCGGTCTGCCACGGACGCACCGCGCCGCCCCGCAACGTCTTCGAACCGTCCGGGATAACCAGACCGTAGTCGACGCCGATCACCCGGCCGAAGCCGCGACACGTGTCGCAGGCACCCAGCGGTGAGTTGAACGAGAAAAGGCTCGGGGTCGGGTCGCGGTAGGCGATGTCGCAGTCGGGACAATGCAGATCCGACGAGTAACGCCACTCCTGCGGAGGATCGGTTTGCGCATGCACGCAGATCCGGCCGCGACCGAGCTTCAGCGCCGATTCGAGGGTGTCGACCAGTCGGGCGCGCTCGGCGCCAGCCAGGCGCAACCGGTCCTGGACGATCTCGAGCACGCGGCCGCGCCGCGCATGCAATCGCGTGTAACCTTGCTTCGTAAGCAGGTCGAGTACCTCGGCCTCGCTGAAGTTGTCGGGCACCTCGACCGGGAAGGTCACGATCAGCCGCGGGTCGGTGAGCGTCCGTGCGCGCGCCGGAACATCGTCGGCGATGCTCTGCGCCGTATCGCGACGGACCGGCGCACTGCAGTTGCGGCAATGAAGCTGCGCGGCGCGCGCGTACAACAGCTTCAGATGATCGTTGAGCTCGGTCATCGTACCGACCGTCGAGCGCGAGGTCCGCACGGGGTTCGTCTGGTCGATCGCGATCGCCGGCGGGATTCCGTCGATGCGGTCGACCCGCGGCTTGTCCATCCGGTCGAGGAACTGCCGCGCATACGGCGAGAAGGTCTCGACGTAGCGGCGCTGACCCTCCGCGTACACCGTATCGAACACCAGCGAGGACTTGCCGGAGCCGGAGACGCCGGTCACCACCACGAGCTCGCGCAGCGGAAGGTCGAGGTCAAGCGCGCGCAGATTGTTCTGGCGCGCCCCTCGAATGCGGATGCAGTCGGGCGTGGCTCTGGTCATGGTCCGGGGTCCGGCCGGGTACGGCGGGAACGGTCACGCTACCACGATTCGCCCGACTGGCCGATACTTCATGACAGAAAGATGACAGCCCGGTCCGGGGGAACGACACCATGGGATTTTTTTCCGCCCTGATGCCGCGCGAGACGCGGTTTTTCGCACTGTTCAACCGCCACGCGGAATACGTCGTGGAGGGCGGGCGGCTGGTGGCCGACCTGATGCACGAGCTCGGCGACGAACGCCGGCGGGCGGACCTGATCCGCCGCATCGGCGAGGCGGAGCGCGCGGCCGACAAGGTGACCCATGACACGGTGTCGCTGCTGCACTCGACCTTCATCACGCCTTTCGACCGCAACGACATCCACCGGCTGATCTCGAACATGGACGACATCCTGGACCTGATCCAGGACACCGCCGAGGCCGTGCATCTCTATGACATGAAGCAGCTGCCGCCCGAGGCGCCGCGGCTGGTGCGGCTGCTCGAGGCGAGCTGCGAGCGCGTGCAGGCGGCGGTGCAGCTGCTGCCCAGCATGGACAACGCCTCGAAGATGCTCGCGATCGCGCAGGAGATCGACTCGCTCGAGAGCGAGGCCGACGAGGCCATGCGTACGGGTATCTCGCGACTGTTCCGCGAGGAGCAGGACGTGCGTCAGCTGATCATGCACAAGAATGTCTACGAGTATCTCGAGGAAGCCACTGACAAGTGCCAGGACGTCGCGAACGTCATCGAGTCGGTCGTCGTCGAGAACGTCTGAGCATGGACCCTACGATCCCGTTCGCGACCCTTGTGGTCCTGGTCGCGCTTGCGCTGGCCTTCGATTTCATGAACGGTTTTCACGACGCGGCGAACTCGATCGCGACCGTTGTTTCCACCGGCGTGCTGCGGCCGCACCAGGCGGTGATCTGGGCTGCGTTCTTCAACTTCGTCGCGATTTTCATTTTTCATCTGAAGGTCGCGGCGACCGTCGGCAAGGGCATTGTCGATCCCGATGCGATCGACCATTACGTGATCTTCGGCGCGCTCGTCGGCGCGATCGTCTGGAATCTGATCACCTGGTATTACGGCATCCCGTCGAGTTCCTCCCACGCACTGATCGGCGGCATGATCGGCGCGACGCTCGCAAAAGCGGGCACGGGGCCGCTGCTCGCGCCGGGCATCGTGAAAACCGCGACCTTTATCGTCGTCGCGCCGTTGCTCGGAATGACGCTCGGTGCCCTGTTGATGATCGCTGTGTCGTGGGCCTGTCTCCGCGGGTCGCCACGGCGCGTCGACCAGTGGTTCCGACGCCTGCAGCTCATCTCGTCGGCGCTGTACAGCATCGGGCACGGCAGCAACGACGCCCAGAAGACCATGGGCATCATCTGGCTGCTGCTGATCACGGCCGGCATAACCACGCGGGAGCATCTCCCCTATTGGGTCATCGTCAGCTGCTACGTGGCGATCGCTCTAGGCACGCTGTTCGGCGGCTGGCGGATCGTCAAGACCATGGGCCAGAAGATCACCAAGCTGCGGCCCGTGGGTGGCTTTGCGGCAGAAACGGGCGGAGCCATGACGCTGTTCCTCGCCTCGAGCTTCGGAATCCCGGTTTCCACCACGCACACCATCACGGGCGCGATCGTCGGTATCGGCGCCGCACAGCGCACGCGCGCCGTACGCTGGGGTGTGGCCGGCAACATCGTGATCGCCTGGCTTGTCACAATGCCGGCGGCTGCCGCGATGGCGGCGATCGCCTATTACGTCGGGCGGATGCTGCTGTCCGGCTGAACCGGTCTTTACCGCGGGCTGTCAGAGGCCCAACGCGCACGCGGCAAGGCTGTCAGAACACGGGCGGCTGGGGGCCGGGCGCCCGGGAGGACCTATGCGTGGAATCTACGGTGGTCTGCTGCTGGCGCTCTGCCTGCCCTGCACGGCTGCCGACAATTTCAAGGTCATCGAGCTGGAACAGGACGTCATCGAGCTCGAACGTCGCGTCGAGGAGCTGTCGCGACAGGTCGCGCAATTGCAGCAGCGCAGTGCCGCCGCCGCCACCCGGCCAGAGGCGCCGGTAGGGTGCCCCGCGGTTATGGCTGATTCGCCGGCGTGGCTCAGCGCGGCGAACTGGGGTCGCGTTCGCCCCGGAATGAGCGAATTCGAAGTGATCGACATTCTCGGGCCGCCTTCGTCGGTGCGGGGCGCGCCCGAATCGGAGTCGCGCGCGCTGATGTACGCCCTGGAGATTGGCTCGTCGGCTTTCCTGAGTGGCCGTGTGGACTTGAAGGATCGGCGCGTGATCGAGGTTCAGGTACCGGCTCTCAGATAGTCTCGAGTCGCAACCTGGCGCCTGTCAGGCCAAGCGCGGCACGGCGCACCGTATGTTGGTCAGCGCACCGACTCCCTTCACCGGCACGCGCATCCTTCCGCCCGACGCTGAAGGAGACAGAGATGAATGCTGACAAGACCCACCCAGGCTGGACACGCTTCCTGGACCGGATCCGCAGGTTGTGGGAGACGCCTCCGCCGAAGGAGCCGACGCCAAAACCCGCGTTTGAGCACGCTGTCGTTCGCCACGCTGACGTTGCGGGGCCCGAGGTTTCCTCACGCTGATTCAGGGTCGCTGCCCCTAAAGGGCAGTGTGGTTCCGCCCACCGGCTCGTCTGTACGGAAGCGCACAGACGACACGCGAAGCGCCCGGGAACATTTCGTTCGTCTGCAGACTCCGAGCGGCGAAATGTTGGCCACCCAATTGTCAGCGCGACAGCGTTGCGCGGCTTTCGCGAAACCGTCATTGGGTCGGTCGATCTGGCAGTTGACCAACACGCTGCCGACGTTCGCACTGCTGTGGCTGGTGATGGCGTGGACCGTGCAGGCGCAGTGGCATTACGGCTGGACGCTGCTGCTCGCGCTGCCGGCCGCCGGGCTGTACGTGCGCCTGTTCATCATCCAGCACGATTGCAGTCACGGCTCGTATTTCGCAAGCAGACGCGCCAACCACTGGGTGGGCGCCTGTCTGGGGTTGATCACGCTGTTTCCCTTTGGCTACTGGAAGAGAACCCACGCCGTACATCACGCCACCTCGGGAAACCTCGACCGCCGTGGGTTCGGCGATGTCCTGACACTCACTCTCAACGAGTATCGTTCGCGTTCGCGATTGAGCCGCTTCGGCTACCGCTGCTATCGCAGCATGCCCGTGCTGCTCGGTCTGGGGCCGATCTGGCAATTCGTTATCAAACATCGGGTGCCCTTGGATCTGCCGTTGTCGTGGAGGAAAGAGTGGCGCAGCGTGCTGCTCAACGATCTCGTGCTTCTTCTCGCCGGCGTCGCCTTGTGCGGGGTCGTAGGCTGGGACACGGTTCTGCTGGTGCAACTCCCGGTGCTCCTGGTTGCCGGCGCAGTCGGCGTGTGGCTGTTCTATGTACAGCACACCTTTGAGTACGCCTACTGGTCACGGGCGGAGAACTGGGACCCCAATCAAGCCGCGGTCGCGGGCGCCTCGCACTACGACCTGCCGCAGGTGCTGCATTGGTTTACCGGCAACATCGGCTACCACCACATACATCACCTGGCACCGCGTATTCCGAACTACCGCTTGCGCGCGGCGTTTGAATCCAGCCCCTTGCTGGGGCACGCACCCAGCCTGACGCTACGTACCAGCCTCGAGTGCGCGCGCATGAAGCTTTGGGACGAAGATCGGCGACTTATGGTCGGGTTTCCGGAGTGAACGTGCGTCGGCCGTGCCGCGACTGTTGCGCCCCGGCGTCCATCGCCGGGATGTCTGTGCGCCGGCGTACAGACGTACCAGCACTGTTTCGCGGACGCTTTCAGGCAGGCTGACGGAGACTTTGAGGACATGGGCGTGGAGAATCCCGGGCGTCGCGGCTCGCTCGTACGGAGCGAGTACTTGATAGAGCGCTTTCGCGTTTTCTTCGAATCCGGCGGTGGATGGCACTGCGGGTGCGCGGATTTCGCTTCCTCCAGTGCATGCGAACATTCCCGGGAAGCTGCCGGCATGCGCGCCGCCCAGGCCGAGATCACGGACCACGTGGCGACCGGTCGCTCGCAACTCGCGCGGAACCTTTGGGGAAGTCGCGTGACGTCTTGACGCGAATTGAGACTGTGCCCGTACGACGTGAGTATCGCGATGACGATATGGTTGGGCACGTCGCGCACCTGGAAGCATGGGAGGACGACGGCGGCGCAACGGGGGCTGACGCCTGCACCCGCGATGTGCCGTCTGAAGGGCAGTCGGCCGCCGACTCTCGTCTGGTTAACAGGCCGCGCACCAGCTAACCCGACTTTGCAATCTATGGGCGTGCGATCTCAGGAAGCCAGTAACCGATCCGTCTCTTTCTTGACGACGGCATAACACTCGCAACACTGCTCTTCGAGCTTTGGCCGGTTCAGCACCGTGATCTTGCCACGGGCGTATCGAATGACCCCCAGCTTCTGCAGCTTGCCGGCGGCCTCGGTAACGCCTTCGCGCCGAACGCCGAGCATGTTGGCGATCAGCTCCTGGGTCATGGTCAGTTCGTCCGAGGCCAGGCGGTCGAGCGACAGCAGCAGCCAGCGGCACAACTGTTTGTCCACCGAGTGATGCCGGTTGCAGACCGCGGTCTGGGCCATCTGAGTGATCAGGGCCTGCGTGTAGCGCAGGAGCTTGAGCTGCATCTGCCCGTTTCGATGGAACTCATCCTTGAGCAGCTGGCCGATCAGCTTGTATGCGTGGCCGGCGCTCTGCACGATCGCCCGGCTTGGGGTGGTCTCCCCGCCCATGAAAAGCGCGATGCCGATCAAACCCTCGTTGCCCACGACGGAGATCTCCGCGGACGCACCGTCTTCCATCACGTACAGCAGCGACACGATGCAGTCGGTCGGAAAGTACACGTGGCGCAGGGCATCCCCGGGCTCGTACAGCACCTTGCCGAGGGGCATCGGGATGAGCTGCAGGTGCGGGTAGACCCGCTCACGCTCGGCTGGCCCTAGTGACGCCAGCACCCCGTTCTGCAGAGGATCGTGAGGACCGGACATGACGCGTCTTCCAGTAGCAACGAGTGCGGTGCGCGGAATGAACTATACGCTCCAACGACCCTCCAGCGTGCGGTACCGCACATAGGCGGGCCTCGCGGCCTCTATGTACGCAGGCGCACCGACGCCCTCAGCTCGACCGCGCACACTCCGTCTCTTGATGGACGACCGACGGAACCGGTGGTCCACCGTCACCAGGCAGGAACTCAAATGAACGTTACATCGCAAGATCGCCGCGGCGGCTCGCGCTGGCATGCCCCGCTGGCTGTCGCCGGCGCGCTAATGCTCGCAGCGTGCGCATCCACGCCACCGGCACCCACTGCAAGCCTCCAGGCTGCACAGCAGGCCATTGCCACCGCGGAGCGGGCAGAGGCCGGCAACTACGCCGCAGGCGAGCTGGCCGAGGCGCGCGCGAAGCTCGCG
>DATJKD010000163.1:0-4513 GCA_035491795.1 Steroidobacteraceae bacterium
CGCCGACCCCGGCAATGACGCACCGGTACCGGTCGACCTGGTCACGGCGTCCGGCAGCGGTCTCGACCCGCACATCTCGCCGGACGCAGCCGAGTACCAGCTCGCCCGCGTCGCGCGGGCTCGTGGCCTGTCGGCGGAACAAGTGCGGGCGGTCGTTGCAGCGGCCACGCACGGCCGGACTTTCGGTATCTTTGGCGAGCCTCGAGTGAACGTGCTCGAAGTGAACCTCGCACTGGACGCCAACCCCTGAAGCAACGCCGGGATTCACCCGCATGAACTCGGCCGGCGAGCGGCCGGACCCAGACCAACTGCTCGCGACCGTGCAGGCCGAGGAGACCCGCGCGCGGCGCGGGCGGCTGCGTATTTTCTTTGGCGCATCCGCAGGCGTCGGCAAGACCTACGCCATGCTCGAGGCGGCACGCGTCGAGCGCACAGCTGGCCGCGACATCATCGTGGGATACGTCGAGCCGCACGGCCGGCAGGAGACCGAGCGCTTGATGGAGGGGCTCGAGCAGCTTCCAATGCTGCCGGTCCGATACCGCGAGACGGTACGCCGCGAGTTCGATCTCGACGCCGCGTTGCGTCGCCGCCCCGAGATCGCACTGGTCGACGAGCTCGCACATTCGAACCTCGTCGAGGGCGAGCCGGCGCCGCGCCACGCAAAGCGCTGGCAGGACATCGAGGAGCTCCTCGACGCCGGGATCAACGTCTGGACCACCGTCAACGTCCAGCACCTCGAAAGCCTCAACGATCTCGTCGCGCAGATCACCGGGGTGCGGCAACGGGAGACCATCCCCGATCGCATATTCGACGAGGCAGACGAGGTCGAGCTGATCGACCTGCCCCCGGATGACCTCCTGGCGCGCCTCAAGGCAGGCAAGGTCTATCACCCCGAGCAGGCTGGAGTCGCCGCCGAACGTTTCTTTCGCAAGGGCAACCTGCTGGCGCTGCGCGAGATTGCGCTCCGGCGCACGGCCGATCGCGTCGACGCGGCGGCGCGGGCTGCGCTCGCGACCGATTACGGCACCCGCCCCTGGCTCGCGCGCGACCGCCTGCTGGTCGCGGTCGGGCCGGACTTGCAGGCCGAGCAGCTGGTGCGGGCGGGCAAACGGCTGGCGGACGCGCTCGATGCGCAGTGGACGGCCGTGTACGTGGAAACCCCAGGGCTGCTTCGGCTGCCCGAGGCGGAACGCAACCGTCGCATCGACCTGCTGCGGTTGGCGGAATCGCTGGGCGCGGAGACCGTCACGCTGGACGGCCCGAGGGCCGCCGGTACGTTGATCGAGTACGCGCGCACACGGAAGGCTTCGCGGGTACTCGTCGGGGCGCCCAAGCGCCGCGGCTGGCGGGCCTGGCTCCGCCCATCGACGGCCACCGAGCTCGTGAGCCACGCGCGCGGCTTCGACGTGATTACGCTGTCGCTGCCCGAGCAGCCGGTGCGCGAGCACGTGCCCGGCGCGGACTCGTATGCCGGTACGCCCCAGTCGATCAACTGGGGGCGCTATGCCAGGGCGCTGGCCGGGACCGCCGTCTGCACGGGGGTCGGGCTGCTCATGTACCCCTATTTCGAGCTCACCAATGTCGTGATGGTGTACATGCTCGGTGCTGCGATTGCCGGGTTGCGTCTCGGCCGCGGACCCGCGGTCGCGGCGGCGCTGGCCAACATCCTCGCGCTCAACTTTGCGTTCGTGCCGCCACGCTTCACGTTTGCCGTGACCGACGTGCGGTATCTCGTCACGTTCTCGGTGATGCTGATCGTGACCATGGTCATCGCGACGCTGATGGCAAGCGTGCGGCAGCAGACGCGCGTCGCGGGTGCACGCGAGCGGCGCACCGCGCTGCTGTATGCGATGACCCGTGAGCTCGCGCAGACGCGGGATCTGCCAAGCCTGGCGCATGTCGCAGTTACGCACGTCGCCGAGGTCTTCGAAAGCAAGGCGGTGATCCTGCTGCCGGATCAGAAGGGGCGCCTTCGACACCCGGACGGCGTGCCGCTCGCGTGCTCGCTACGCGGCGCCGACCTGTCGATCGCCCAATGGGTAGCCGACCATGACCGGCGCGCCGGTCTTGGTTCCGACACGCTGCCGGCGGCGCCGGCGTTGTATCTGCCGCTCTCGGGCTCGAGCTCGACGCTGGGCGTCCTCGCGATGCAGGCGGAGAACCGGCGCCGGGTCCTGCTGCCCGAGCAGCGGCACTTGCTCGACACCTTCGCCGGCCAGATCGCACTCGCCGTCGAGCGCATCCAGCTCGCCCATGCCGCCGAATCCGCACGTGTCGAAGCAGAAACGGAAAGCCTGCGCAACACACTCCTTGCCTCGATCTCGCACGACCTGCGAACGCCGCTGGCGGTGATCGCCGGGGCGGGCAGCACGCTGGCGGATCCCGTCGGCGAGCTCGACGTCGACAGCCGCCGCAAGCTCGCGCACTCAATCGAGACGCGCGCACGGGACATGTCGGATCTGATCTCCAACGTTCTCGACCTGACACGGTTCGAGTCCAACCGCATGGTGCTGCGGCGCGACTGGCAGACGATCGACGACCTGCTCGGCGCTGCGCTCGAGCGAGGCAGCGAGCGCCTGCGCAACCACCGTGTCGAGTTGTCGCTCCCGCCGGACCTCCCTGCCGTGCGCATCGACGCCACCTTGATCGTGCAGCTCTTCGCCAACCTTCTCGAGAACGCGGCGAAGTACACGCCGGCCGGAACGCGGGTCGTCATCTCCGCGCGCTCCGACGAGCACATGCTCGAGATCATCGTCGAGGACGACGGCCCGGGACTGCCCGGCCGGGATCTGGATCGCCTGTTCAACAAGTTTCAGCGCGGCCGTTCCGAGAGTGAGGTCACCGGTGCCGGCCTCGGCCTCGCGATCTGCCGCGCCATCGCGCGAGCGCACGGCGGCGACATCCGCGCTGCGAACCGCGCTGGTGGCGGGGCCCGCTTCGAAGTGACGCTGCCGATCGAGGAATCCCCGGAATGACGACGGCGATGCACCAAGTCCTGCTCGTCGAGGACGAGCCGGGTATCCGCGGAGTCGTCCGCTTGATGCTCCAGTCGGCCAATTACCGGGTAGTCGAGGCTGATACGGCCGCGCGCGCCGAGATCGAGGCCAGGACGCACCGCCCCGATCTCCTGATCGTCGATCTGGGACTGCCGGACGGCGACGGCCTGGACGTCATACGTCGCGTCCGCGCCTGGTCGCCCGTGCCGATCATCGTCCTGTCGGCCCGCACAATGGAGGAGCAGAAAGTGGCGGCGCTTGACGCCGGCGCCGACGACTATGTCGCCAAGCCGTTTGGCTCGCCGGAGTTGCTCGCCAGGGTGCGCGCGGGGCTGCGGCGGTCGGTGCGGTCCGACGCCGCGATGGCACAACTATGCATCGGTCGCGCCGAAGTCGATCTCACGCGCCGTGCGGCGCGCTCGGCTGTAGGCGAGCTGCACCTGACACCACTGGAATATCGCGTCCTCGAGTGCCTGGCGCGAAATCCCGGGATGATCGTGACGCAGCGGCAGCTCCTGCGCGAGGCCTGGGGCCCGGACCGCGTCGGAGACACACGCAGCCTGCGCGTTTGTGTTCGCAACCTGCGGGCAAAGCTCGAACCCGATCCGTCCCGGCCCAGGTACATCGTGACGGAAGCCGGTCTCGGCTATCGTCTGCGCCTGGATGAAGGCGCCGATCACGACGAACAGCCCGGCATCACGACCGGCGGGTGACCCTCAGCGGTTCGGAAAATCAATTGCACGCTTGTCGGCTGCGAGCGCAGCTTCGTGCAGCGCCTCGCTCAGCGTGGGGTGCGCGTGGATCGTACGCTGCAGATCCTCGGTGCTGGCGGAGTATTCCATCGCGAGCACGGCTTCGGCGATCAGCTCGCCCGCCATCGCGCCGACAATGTGTACGCCCAGGATCTCGTCGTCGTCCACCGCCGCTATGATCTTGGCGAATCCCGCCGGCGCCTCCATCGCGCGCGCGCGGCCGCTCGCCATGAAGGGAAAGCTCCCGACCTTGTACGGACGGCCGGTTTTCTTGACCTCTTCCTCCGTACTTCCAACCCAGGCGATCTCGGGTGCGGTGTAGATCACCGACGGGATGACCTTGTAGTTGACCTCGGAGACCAGCCCGGCGATGAGGTCCGCCACCATCACGCCCTCTTCCTTCCCCTTGTGCGCGAGCATCGGGCCGCGCACCACGTCCCCCACGGCCCAGACCTGGGCAGCGCTCGTCCGGCACTCGTGATCGACCTTGACGAAGCCGCGCTCATCGAGCTCGACCCCGGTACCGTCGCCAAGCAGGTCCTTCGTGTACGGCCGCCGACCGACGGCGACCACGACCTTGTCGACCGTGACCGTCTTGGAACCCGAGGTGTCCGTGTACTTGAGCGTCAGGCCATCCTTGCCACGGTCGAGCCCGTCCACCTTGGCGCCGAGCCGAATGTCGAGACCCTGCTTCTTGAAGTGCTTCAAGGCCTCCTTCGCGAGCTGCTGGTCCGCCATGAACAGGAACTGCTCGAGCGCCTCGAG
>DATJKD010000164.1:0-3642 GCA_035491795.1 Steroidobacteraceae bacterium
GCAATATTTCAATGACCCCTTTGCCGCACCGCTTGATTGACCGATGTTCCGATGCCTGCTGTCCGCGATGCTTCTGTTCGCAGCCCTGGCGCCGGTCGCGGCGACGGCGGCTGCCGACGCGGAACAGGTTGTCGTCCAGGACCCGTACCTCGAGTTCCACACGGGACCGGGACGCGGCTATCCGATCTTCTACGTGGTCGATCGCGGCGAAGCGGTCAGCCTGCTGCGACGGCGCACCGACTGGATCAAGGTGCGCACGGATCGCGGTCGCGAAGGATGGGTGCACCGCTCGCAGCTCGAACGCACACTCACGCCGCAGGGCGAACAGGTAAAGCTCGCGGGCCCGGCGCCCGAATCACGGCTCGAGCATCGCTGGGAAGCCGGTCTCGTCACCGGCGACTTCGGCGGGGCGAACATCGTATCGGCCACCGGCTCCTACGCGCTCACTCAGTCGTTGCACGCTCGCCTCGATGTGACGCACCTCCTCGGCAGCTACTCGAACGGCTGGATGGGAACCGCGGGCCTGCTGCACGCCTTCATGCCGCAGCGGCGCGTCTCGCCGTTCGTTTCTCTGGGCGGTGGCATCGTGCACATCTCCCCCAAGGCGACGATCGTGCAGTCCGGGGACCGCACCGACCCGGCGGCGTACTCGGGGCTCGGTGTGCGCGGCTATCTGACGAACCGCTTCCTGCTGCAGGCGGAGTACCGGAAGTTCGTGGTCCTCACCAGCCGCGACGATAACGAGGAGATCGACGAATGGACCATGGGCTTCACCTACTTCTTCTGAGCGCCGCTGTGCTTGCCTGCGGACTCTGTCCGCCTGACGCGCTGGCGCAGGCACCGGTCGGCGAAGGCAGCGAGACCCCGCAGGTTGTCGTGCCGCAGATCGACCGGCGCGACGTCAAGCCGCCGCGAATCGATGCGGAAAACTTCGAGGTTGGCGCCTTTGTCGGCACGATCGCGATCGAGGACTTCGGCAGCAGCATGACCTACGGGGCGCGTGCCGCGTATCACTTCACCGAGGATCTCTTCGCCGAGGCGACCTTCGGCACCGCCAAGGCCGGCCGCACGAGTTACGAGGACCTCAGCGGCTCGCTCGAGCTGCTGACCGACAGCGAGCGCCAGTTCACCTACTACGACCTCTCGGTCGGCTGGAACGTGTTGCCGGGCGAAGTATTCCTGGGTGGGCGACGTGCCATGCCGAGCTCCGTCTATGTGTCGCTCGGCGCCGGCAGCACGCGCTTCGCCGGGGACGACAACTTCACGCTGATCGCCGGCGCGGGGCTCAGGCTGCTGGTGACTGACTCGATAGCCGCCCACCTCGGCGTGCGTGACCAGATGTTCGAGAGCGATCTGCTTGGCTCGAAGAAGCTCACGCAGAACCTCCAGGTCAGCCTCGGGCTGACCGCATTCTTCTGACGGCTCGGAGCACCACATGCGATCCGCACGTATTCTGATCCCGGCCCTGCTGCTGGCGCTGCTCGGCGGCACCGCAACTGCGACCGGACCGGCCCCGCCGGCCCCGGACTTTACGCTGCCCGCGCGCGACGGCGGCGAGGTGCGCCTGAGCGAGCTCAAAGGCCAGGTCGTCATGATCAACTTCTGGGCGACCTGGTGCGGTCCCTGCCGGCAGGAGATGCCGCTCCTGCAGCAGATTCATGCCAAGTACGAGCCCCTCGGATTCACGATGCTCGGCGTCAACGTCGAGCCCGACAGCGCCGCGGCCCAGAACTGGCTCAAGGACATGCCGGTCAGTTTTCCGATCGTCTTCGATCGCAAGAGCGAGGTCAGCTCGAGTTTCGGTGTGGAAGCCATGCCGAGCTCTGTGCTCATCGATCGTGAAGGCCGTGTGCGTCACGTGCACCGGGGCTACAAGCCGGGCGACGAGGCTGTGTACGCGGACCTCGTGCGCGGACTGGTGAAGGAGTGAGCATGAAGACCTTTGCACGGCTCCTCTGCATCGCCTCGCTGTTCCTCGCCGCCGCCTGCGGCAGCGTCGAGCCCTGGGTGAAGCCCTACGAGCGGCAGAACTTCGCCGATCCGATCATGGCGCTCGACCGCGATCCGGTCTCCTCGGCGTACATCAATCACGTGTTCGAGGCCCGCGAAGGCGCCCGTGGCGCCGTCGGCAGCCACGGCGGCGGCTGCGGCTGCAACTGAGCCGGAGCTCCTTGCGGATGATTCGCGCGCGCATAGCACTCCCGCTGGTTCTGCTGGCCGCGGCCGTTCCCGCCGGCGCCGGCGTGCTGCCCGACGACCGCGCGGACGTGCTCTACCATCGCTACGACGGCGGCGGCGTGACGATCGACGGGCCGTCGCTGCTGGTGCGGAAGAAGTTCGCCGAGAAATACGGCGTGACCGCCAACTACTACATCGACATGGTATCGAGCGCTTCGATCGACGTCGTGACGACCGCGAGCCCGTACAAGGAGGAACGCACTCAGGGAAGCCTCGCTTTCGACATGCTGAACGGCAAGTCGCAGTACAGCCTGAGTTTCACCAACAGCGATGAGAACGACTACACGGCGAACTCGCTTTCCTTCGACGTGAGCCAGGACATGTTCGGCGACCTGACGACGGTGTCCTTCGGATTCAGCCGCGGCTGGGACGAGGTGCGCAAGCGCGGCGACGACACCTTCGTCGAGCCGGTGGACCGCCGCACCTACCGGGTCGGCGTATCGCAGATCGTGACACCCTCGCTGATGATGGGTCTCTCGTACGAGCTCGTCAGCGACGAGGGCTTTCTCAACAACCCCTATCGCTCGGTCCGCTATCTCGACCCGGAAAGCCCCGCGGGCTATACCTACCAGCCGGAGGCCTATCCGCATACGCGCACCAGCAGCGCCGCCTCGGTGCGCGCGCGCTACTTCCTGCCCTACCGCGCCGCCGTGAGCGGCGAGTATCGCTACTTCACCGATACCTGGGGCATCGGTGCGCACACCGCAGAAATCACCTACACGCACCCATGGACGGAGCGTTGGATATTCGAGCTGGGACTGCGCTTCTACACCCAGGACGCGGCCGACTTCTACTCGGACCTGTTCCCCTACGCGGATGCGCAGAACTTCCTCGCGCGCGACAAGGAACTCAGCACCTTCTCGAACCAGATGCTGAGCCTGGGCGCGACCTACGAGCTGTCGCTCGACTGGAAGTTCCTCAAGCGCTCGACTCTCAGCTTCTTCTACGACCGCATGCAGTTCCAGTACGACGACTTCCGTGATCTCACGACCGCCGGCGCGCCCGGTGCCGAAGCGCTCTACGAGTTCGACTCGAACGTGTTCCGTTTCTTCTTCTCCGGCTGGTTCTAAGGACCAAGCCGAAGCGCGTCCGGACGAACCTTCAACCGGCCCTGGCGGACCGGCGACGCGCGCCGCGTCCGAGCGGCACCTGCTGAGTTATGCAGTGGATGTTTCCCCCGCCGAGCAGGATCTCGCGCGCGGGCACGCCCACGACTTCGCGCCGCGGAAACAGCGACTTGATCTTGCGCAACGCAGTGTCATCGCGCCTCGGGTCGAGCAGCGGCACGACCACGCACCGGTTGCCGATGTAAAAATACACGTACGAGCCGGCGAGCCGCATGCCGTCGCGACGCGTGACGAACTCCCCGCTCGGGTCGATGGCTGCGGCTTCCCGTTGCGTCAT
>DATJKD010000165.1:0-6137 GCA_035491795.1 Steroidobacteraceae bacterium
GGAGCAGTGACGCCGGACGGGTGAATCGGTCGCGCCCCACCCAGAGCGCGGCGATCATCAGCGTCAGCAGGATGCTTTCCTCGTAGTCGACCCCCTTCAGCATCGACGCGACGACCCCTGCACCGAGAAGCCACATCGCGACGTGCCAGGCGCCGTCGAGTCGTCGATGCAGTCCCTGCGCGACGAGCAGCAGCATGACGCCGGCGGCACTGCCCGCCAGGTGCGAGGCCTCGAGGAGCGGTTGTGGCAGCAGTTCCGCGAGTACTGCGACACGCGATGGATCGGCCGGCAGTACCCCGGAGAACAGCAGCACCATCCCGGCCAGGAAGCTCGCCGCCGCGAGTGTCTGCGGCACGAGATACGCGATCCAGTTGCGCGCCATCGACCCGACGCGCCCGAGGCCTTCTCGATGACTGTGGGCCTCGTTCAGCACCAGCCCCGTCAATGCCACGGCGAACGGCACGAGGTAATAGACGACGCGATAGGCCACGATCGCGCCGAGCAGCGCAGGTGCCGCGACCTGCGGCAGACAGGCGATGATCGCGGATTCAAATACGCCCAGCCCGCCGGGAACATTGCTGACCGTTCCGGCCGCGAGCGCGAGCACGTACAGACCGGCGAACGACGCGAAGGTGACGCCGTGCCCCGCGGGCAGCAGCACGTAGAGCACACCGGCGGCGACGGCAAGATCGGCGCAGCCGACCATCACCTGCATCGCGGCCGTCGCGAGGCGCGGCAACGTGAGCGTCAGCGAGCCGACCTCGAGCGGTTTGCGCCTTACCGCTGCCAACGCCAGGTACGCAGCGACGATGGCGAGCAGTGCGACGCCGACACCGGTCCCCAGTGACCGCTGGATGTGCAGGACAGTGGCCGCGCTTCCGGCCTCGAACAGCAGCGACAGACCCGAGAGCGTCATCACGCCGAGCGCAAAGGTCAGTGTGCAGAAAGCAATGATCCAGCCGATCTCGGATGCGGGAAGGCCATTCGCCGAGTAGAGCCGGTAGCGCACCGACCCGCCGCTCAGCGCAGCGACGCCGAGGTTATTGCCGATCGAGAAGGCCATGAACGACGTGGCCATCGTGCGCCACGGCCCGAGCGAGCGGCCGAGCGCCCGCAGCGCCAGGGCGTCGTACTGCGTCAGTATCAGGTAGCCGAGCGCCGTGGCCGCGAGGGCGAGCGTCCACTGCCGTGGCCGAAGCGCACCCAGCGCGGCCGCGACCGCGCGCGGGTGAAACTCCGCAAGAACGTCGTGCAGCAGCCAGAGGGCGACCGCGAATATCGCAATCGGCAGGAAAACGCGGAACAGCGCGCGGGCGAGCGAGGCGCCCGTCCGGTCACTCGAGCTCGTAAGCGAAGTCGTACTCGCTGCCCTTCTCGTTGCGCGAGTGCAGTTTCATCTGCCCTCGGGCACTTGAGTACTTGCCGGTACCGCCCGTGATCGCCAGCACGGAATCTCCCTTGTCGTGGAACGGTCCCTGCACGGTGATCTGTCCGCCCGCGAGAAAAATCGTCCACCAGCATTCCCAGGACTTGCCGGCGACGGTGCGCACGCAATATCCCTGGTTCGTGCCGATCTTCTTTGCGTTGGCCTGATCGAAGATCGGATTCGCAAACGTCAGTATGTCCCCGGCCGAGTCTTCCTTTGCGCCGGTGTCCGTCACGGCGTCCGTGTCGGCGTGTTCGACCACGTGCAACACTTCCCCAGCCGACGCCGTCGCACACCAGGCGAGCGCAATCGAGCCGAGTACGAGCGCATTCGGTTGCATTTTTCCCCCGCGCTGGATCGAACTGGATGGGTCAAGCGGACAGGGCCGCAGTAGACGCCCGCCCGCGCTGCTTTGCAATGCGACTGCCGGCTGGCCATGCCAGCCCAGCGCTTCTTAAAGAGTCCAGGTTGGCTCTGAGGAAAATCGGTCCGCGAGGAAATCCACGAACGCCCGCACCTTGGGCGACAGATGGCGCCGACTCGGATAGACCGCGGCGATCGGCGTGCGTGGCGGCGCGAACTGCGGCAGCAATGGCCTCAGGCGCCCGGCCCGGATCTCGGGCGCCACGATGAAATCGGGCTCGAGCACTACGCCGAGTCCTGCGACTGCGAGTGCAGTGAGCATGCGGCCGTTGTTTGCGCGGACCCGGCTCGAGATGCGGACGGGGTGGCGACGTCCCTCGCGGTCCTCAAAAGTCCAGGCGCTCAACGCTGGCAGATATGAGTACTCGAGGCACTGATGCCGCAGCAGATCCTCGGGATGTCGCGGTTCGCCGTGCGCCGCCAGGTACGCAGGCGAGGCGCAGCAGATCAATCGCGTATGACCGAGGCGCCGCGCAACCAGCCCGGGCGGCCCGCCCGTTCCGATGCGAACCGCAAGGTCGAACCCCTCCTCGACGAGGTCGGTAGTGCGATCCGACAGGTCGAGATCGAACGACAGCTGCGGATGGCGCATTCCGAACTCGGCGATGGCGGGCGCCAGGTACCGCACGCCAAACGTGATCCCGCAGGTCAACCGCAGTCGGCCCTTCGGCACGACAGTTGCGGTGCGAACTACGCTCTCCGCCTCGTCGAGCTCCGCCAGCAATTGCACGCTGCGCTCGTAGAAGGCCTGCCCCGCTTCGGTGAGTGAGAGGCGGCGCGTCGTCCGGTTCAGGAGCCGCGCGTCGAGATACGCCTCGAGCTCCGCAACCTGCCGTGACACCGCGGAGGTCGAAACAGAAAGGCGTTCGGCGGCGCGGGCAAAACTGCCCAGCTCGACGACCTTTGCGAATGCGCTTATGGCCTGGAAGCGATCCAAGTCATCATTATTGCACCAATCGCAATAGTCTTTATCTGTTCACCGACTTTATGCCGGGTGTCGGGTGAAGCAAGCTACGCACCCGTTCGATCCCCGAGCGCACAAGGAGGCCAGCCATGAAGCTCTACTACACACCCGGCGCCTGCTCGCAGGCCCCGCACATCGTCCTGCAGGAACTCGATCTCAAGTACCAACCGATCAAGGTCGACCTGCCCGCGCACACCTTGCCGGATGGCTCCGATTTCCGGGCCATCAACCCCAAGGGCTATGTGCCGATGCTCGAGCTCGACGACGGCACGCGTCTCACCGAAGCCAACGTGCTGCTGCAGTACCTCGCCGATCGCAAGCCCGGCGCGCTCGCACCGCCGACCGGCTCGCTCGAGCGGTACAAGCTGATGGAATGGCTCGCGTTCATAGCGACCGAAGTGCACAAGGGGTTCGGCCCGCTCTGGAATCCGCAGGTTGAGCCAGCAGTGCGTGAGCGCACGATCGCGGCGCTCGGCAACCGGTTCGGCTACATCTCGCAGACGCTGGCCAAGCAGCCCTATCTGACGGGCCAGACGTTCACGATCGCCGATGCGTATCTGTTCGTGATCCTGAACTGGACCGGTTATCACAAGGTCGACCTCAAACCCTGGCCGGCACTTACCGAGTTCCAGGCGAGGATCGCAAAGCGACCCGCCGTTCAGGCGACCCTGAAGATCGAAGGCCTGGTCAAGTAGCGGAAGCGGCTCGGAGCCACGTCGAACAATGGCTTCGAGCCATTCCTGAGGAGTGGCTCGGAGCCATTTTTTCAGCCGATGAGCGCCCTGCCGACATTCTTCATCTCGCACGGCTCGCCGATGCATGCGGTCGAGCCGGGTGACGCGGCAGGCGCCTGGCGTGCGCTGGCAGCATCGATCCCGCGCCCGCGGGCCATCCTGATTGCGTCAGCACACTGGGAAACCGGGCTGCCGATGCTCACGGGCCGGGATCGGCTCGAGACGATCCACGATTTCAGTGGATTTCCCGATGAGCTCTACCGCATCCGATACGACGCTCCGGGTGCGCCCGAAATCGCGAGCCGCGCGCTCGCGCTGCTGCGCGACGCCGGCTACACGGCGGCGATCGATGGGTGTCGCGGCATCGACCACGGCGCCTGGGTGCCACTGCGGTACATGTACCCGGACCGCGACGTGCCGGTGGCGCAGATCTCGGTGCAGCCCGCGCTCGGCACGGCGCACCATCTTCGCCTTGGCGAGGCGCTGGCGCCGCTTTCGGATGAAGGAGTGCTCGTGATCGGCTCGGGTCACGTCACGCACAACCTGCGCGACTGGTTTGCGAGCCGCCACGACTCCCAGGCGCTCGACTACGTGCCGAAGTTCGCCCAGTGGCTCAACGAGCGGATCGCCGAGGACGATCGCGAGGCGGTCCTCGACTATCGCGAGCGAGCGCCGTCGGGGGCGCGGGCGCATCCGACCGAGGAACATTTCCTGCCGCTCTTCGTCGCATGGGGCGCCGCGGGCGCCCATGCACAGGCAACCCGTGTGCTCGCGAGCATCGATGGCGGCGCGCTCGCCATGGACGCCTACCGCTTCGATCGAACCACGGCATGAATCGACTCTCCAGAAGGCAGTTCATCGCCGTTGCCGCAGCGATGGGCGCGACGATGGGCTGGGCGGACGCGAAGACCTCCCCTTCGAGCCTCGCGTGGCGAGAACGGCGAGATCTCTTCACTGAGGGCGTCGCTTCCGGCGACCCGGCCACTGAAAGTGTCCTGCTCTGGACTCGTTACTCTGCGGGCGGCACGGCCGAGGCGGTGTCGCTGACCGTCGAGGTGGCCGAGGATCCGGCATTCGAGCGCGTCATAGCGACGGCACGCACTCGTGCGCTCGCAGCAGCCGACCATACGTGTCGCGTGCTGATCGGCGGCCTGCGGCCTGGACAGATCTATTGGTACCGCTTCGCCACTGAACGCGGCGAAGGCAGTCGCCTCGGGCGTACGCGCACGGCTTATCCGGCGAGCGATCCACGCTCCGTACGCTTCACATTCGTCAGCTGCCAGAACGTTTGTGAAGGCGCGCAGAATGCCTACCGCCGGATGATCTTCGAGGACGAGCACGCACCGACGGAAGAACAGCTCGCGTTCGTTCTGCATCTCGGTGATTTCATCTACGAGGTGGTTGACTACCCGGAGGACCGGCCGGGTGGGCGCCGCTACGACCGGCGGCTGCGCGATCGCGTGCGTTTTCCCGACGGGGAGAAAATCGGCAAGTTCCGCATCGCCGCGACGCTCGCCGATTACCGCACGCTGTACCGCGCCTATCTACAGGACCCGGATTTGCAGGACGCGCGTGCACGCTGGCCCTTCGTGCCGATCTGGGACAACCACGAGTTCTCGTGGATGGGCTGGCAGTCGATGCGGCGCGTCCCGGGCGACGAACGTCCGGCGCAAACACGCAAGGTCACAGCAAACCAGGCATGGTTCGAGTATCAGCCCGCGCGCGTCGCGAAGTCGGGCGGCGTCGCGCTGGAGCGCTTTGAGGCGCCCGTGGTGAAGGACACGCCCATCGGGAATTTCGACGGCGACGGGCTAGGCCAGGAGCCGAACAATCTTGCGGCCCTCGGCAGCCTCACAGGTTATCGAAGCCTGCGCTGGGGCCGGCACCTCGATCTCATCATCACGGATCAGCACAGCTACCGCTCCGAGGATCCGAGCGGCCGGCCCGAAGCCAGCGTGTTTTCGAGCAACGACTTTCCCAACCTCGTTCCGCAGGAAGCGCTCGAGATTCTCGATGCGGGGCGTACATACGGGGGCGGGAACGCTCCCGGCGCGATTCGCTACGGCGAGACGGAAGTCGCGAACTTCCGCAAGGACGGGATGCCGCAGTCGATTCTCGGCGCGCAGCAGAGGAAATGGTTTCTCGAAAGGCTGCGCGCTTCCGGCGCCACCTGGAAGGTGTGGGGCAACTCCAGCGGCACGCTCGACACGCGCGTGGATCCGCAGAACCTGCCAACAGGCTTGACGAAACCGTGGCCCGGCGCGAGCTACGCAACGTTTGGATTCGGTGACTACAGCAGCGCGTATGTCGAGCGCGCTGCGATATACGACGTCGTGCGTGACTCCGGTATCACCGGGTTCGTGACCGTTTCCGGTGATCGCCACAGCTTCTGGGCGGGACTTGCAGCGAGCTCGCTGCCACCGCAGGCATTCGAGCCGGTGGGCGCAGCGTTCATCACCGGCTCGGTGTCGGCGCCGGGCCTTGTCGAAGCACTGGAACACAACCTTCCGAGGGATCACCCCCTGCGCGCACTCTATCTCACGGATGTGCCCGGCGAGGAGCGGCCGCGCCCCGCGGTGAACATGCTGCT
>DATJKD010000166.1:0-15314 GCA_035491795.1 Steroidobacteraceae bacterium
GAGCACCAGCTTCTCGATGGTCGTCTTTCCCGAACCGATGCGCCCGATCAGCGCGACCCGCTCACCGGGCGCGATCCGGAAGCTGACGTTGCGCAACGCCAGGACCTGCTGACCGGGATAGCCGAAGGTGACGTCGCGGAACTCGATTCCGCCGCGAAGTGGCGGGCGGCTGAGATACGTGTGCTCGGCGGCTCGCTCGATTGGAAGGGTCATGATCCGGTCGATCGACGTCAGCGCCGTTCGTGCCTGGTGCCAGCGCGTCAAGAGTCCGGCGATCTGCCCGAGCGGTGCGAGCACCCGTCCCGTCAGCAGAGTGCAGGCGATGAGCCCGCCCACGGTCAGGCGCTCGTCGCGGATCAGATAGACACCGCCAACGACGACGGCAACGTAAGCGAGCTGCTGGGCGAAGCTTGCGAAGTTGATGACGACGCTCGACAGGAACCGCGCCCGCAGACCGAGCCTCGCGATCTGCCCGATCGACTGCTCCCAGCGTCGCTGCGCGGGCCCTTCGGCGCGCTGCGTCCGAAGCGTCTCGAGGCCAGCCAGCGACTCGATCAGGGTCGCCTGTCGCTGTGAGGCGTGGCGGAAGCTCTCCTGCACGACCCGCGACAACGGGACCTGCACCAGCAAGCCGACTCCGACGATTACCGGCACGGCCGCAAGCGGAATCCATGCGATAGGGCCGCCGATCCACGCCATGGCGGCGATGAACAGCAGCGCGAACGGCAGATCGACGAGCGTCGTGATCGTCGCGGACGTCACGAATTCCCGGAACGACTCGAATTCCTGGACGTTGTTCGCGAAGGCGCCCACTGACGCTGGGCGGGCGTCCATGCGGATGCCCAGCACCCTTGCAAAGATATTCGCGGAGAGAATCACATCGACACGCTTGCCCGCGACGTCGATGAAGTACGCGCGCAGCGTGCGCATCAGGAAATCGAACCCGAACACGAGCGCCACGCCGATGGTGAGCACCCAGAGCGTTTCGAGCGCGAGGTTGGGCACGACGCGGTCGTAGACGTTCATCGTGAAGAACGGCGTGACGAGTGCGAACAGGTTGATCAGGAGCGAGGCGACCAACGCTTCGCCGTAGATGGGCCATGACTTTGAGATCGAACTCCAGAACCAGTGCCGTGGCTGCGGCATCGCGCTGTGCTCGCTGCGTGCATCGAAGCTGGGCCGGCGCTGCACGAACACGGCGTGTCCTGAGTAGCGCGGTGCGATCTCGGCCAGGTCCAGATCACATACGCCCCCGGATTCGGGCAGGAGGACCTGGGCGCGACCGTCCTCGCCGCGGCTCAGAAGTACGCATGCCTGCCGCTCATTGAGCAGCAACACCACCGGCAGCACGAGCGACGAAATCTCGGCAAGCGGTCGTGCGACCGCCCGGGCAGCCAGCCCGGCACGCGCCGCCGCGCGAACGAAGAGCTCCGGTGTCAGGCCCGTTTCGGGCACCGGGAGCCCAGCTGACAGCGCCTCGGCAGACCACGGTCGGCCGAGCAAACCGGTGACGTGCACGAGGCTGGCGAGCAGCGGATCGTACGCGCCCGCGTTCGTGGGCACTCCCCAGCTCTCGGCGACGGCGGTCTGCATAGGTTGCCCGCCAGATTAAGTCCCCGCGGGCGGATGAATCCGCGATGCGGGTCCCGGCGGAGCGGGTCCGCATGTGACGTGGATCACGTGCTTACTGGAGACTGCCGTAGGGCAGCGTCATGCCGGTTGGTCGCGCGCCGCGGCTCTTCAGGATCCGCACCTCGAGGCCCGCCGGCCTGGCGGACAGCATGAGGCGTAACACCGCCGGGGACGGCAGATGGGATTCCTGCGAGCGGCGAAACAGCACGGCGAGACAACCGGCCTGCTCGGCAGCGAGTTGCAAACGCCGGAGACTCGACATGTCGATCGCATTCGCCCACCCCAGCACCGCGCTGCAGGACCCCGAACGCAACGCCTGCTCCATCACCCAGACGGCCGGACCCGAGCGCACCACCAGCACGCGAGCTATGTCGATGCCACACGCAGCCAGGGCCGGCGCGTACGGTTGATACGGGGGTGAAACCCAGGCGAGCCAGCCACCCTCGTGCGTCTCGCCACAAAGCGCGACGAGCGCCGGCATCAGTAGACTGAGCTCACCGATGCCCGGACTGTCTGCGAGCAGCTCGATGAGCCCCTGTCTCGGCCACCCGCCGCCCGGCAGACAACTGTCGAGCGCACTGAATCCCGTCGGCAGCCCGCGTGGCTGCGACGAGGTGTCCTGGTCCCGGGCTCGCCAGACGCCGGGATGCCGCAGCAATTCGTCGATCGAGGACATGATGAAGACGCAATTGTGCAGAACTGATGCGGGCGAGCATCAATTGCGTCTCTCCGCGCCAGCGGGACGTGCCGCGTCCTGCCGCAGTACACCGACCACCACGCCTTCGATGATCAGCGACTCCTCCCTGAGATCCACGCGCAGTGGTTCGAAATCGGCGTTCTCCGGCATCAGCCAGACCACCGTGCCTTCCTGGCGATAGCGCTTCACCGTCACTTCGTTCTCGAGCCGCGCAACGACGATCTGGCGGTTGCGTACCTCTGGTGTGCGGTGCACCGCGACGAGATCACCATCGAGGATGCCTACGTCGCGCATGCTCATCCCGCGGACCTTGAGCAGGTAATGCGGCCGCGGCTGAAAGAGCTGCGGATCCACCTGGTACCGAGCCTCGATGTTTTCCTCCGCGAGGATCGGTTTGCCGGCGGCGACCCGGCCGATGAGCGGCAGCCCGAGCTGCTCGCGAAGCGAGTCGCGCAGCTGGATCCCGCGCGAGGCCCCGGGCAGAAGCTCCACTACTCCTTTGCGCTGCAGGGCGCGCAGATGTTCCTCCGCGGCATTCGCGGACTTGAAACCGAGCGCCTCGGCGATCTCGGCGCGCGTAGGCGGCATGCCGTTCTCCAAGACTGCATCCTGGATGAAGCGCAGAACCTGGCGCTGGCGCGGTGTGAGGTCGTCCATGGTGCCTTCCTGTATACATGTACAGCTACTGTGAATATATACAGGGATGCCTGCCGCGATGCAAGCGGCCGTAGGGTTTGCAGCCGTCGCACTACCACCTCGTTAACGCTGTCCCTCGACGTGTCCTTGACCCGACACTCGACCGAGGAGCTGATCAGCCTTGCACCTCATCTCGAGCAGTCGCTCGAATGTCGCTCACGCAACGAGGCCGTGCGCCTCACGCGCGCGCTGAGCTCTCACGCTTCATCGGACAATCAACATGAACACGGATACGCAGCGCTCGCGGTGTGGAAGCTCGTCTCGACGCGTTCGAATGGGGACTCGCGATGTTGTGGTTCACGGGGATCACGCCGTTCATGCTGACCATGCTCGCTGCCTTTACCGTGTGCCTAGACGCCATGGACGATGATCGTCGTGCGCCGCAATGGCCGCGAGCGGCACCATCTTGAACGGCTGAAACGCGAGCTCATGGACCTCTGATCTGGTGAATATGAGGCCTCCGGACCCCCGTCCGCTGCAGCGTTCCGCGACCCCTGTCGCCCGCCTGCGTCGAAACACAAGCTTTATCGGCCAATTTGGATCGGTTACCATCCGCGCGTTCGGCTGTCCCCCGCGCAGGGAACTCGTGTTGCGGACCGGCGCAGTCGACCTTAGGTTCGCAAGTAATTCCAACCACCGAGGACAACCACAAATGAAGACTGCGATCGTTAAGACGCTGACCGCCGGCGTTGCTGCGCTGATCGTTGCCACTGCCACGGGCTGCACCAGCAAGGACACGCTGGCGCGCATCGATGCGGCCAATGCTGCTGCCAAGGCTGCTGCGCAAGATGCCGCCGCCGCCAAGTCGGCCGCTGACGCTGCCTCTGCCGCCGCCTCCAGCGCTTCGAACGCTGCCAGCGCGGCTCAGAGCACGGCCAGCCAGGCGCTGCAGGCTGCCCAGGGAGCACAGGCCTGCTGCGACGCGACGAACGAGAAGATCGATCGCGCGTTCCAGAAGTCGATGGGCAAGTAAGCCGACCGTCGATTTCGCGAAGAGCGAGAAAGAACGCCGCGGTGCAAACCGCGGCGTTTTTTTTCTTACTGCCCGCCGGCGGAACCGGCGCCGCGCGCCGGGGACGACAGCGGCACGGGCACACCGGTGGCCTGCAGGAAGGCGCGTTCGGCTCCAGGCCAGTCGAGTGCGATGCTACGCCCTTCGCTCGCCTTGGCGAGGAGCCGGGTCATCTCCGCCGGGTCGTCGTGTGCCGGGTTATTCGTGCCATCGAGGGGCGCATGACGCTCTACAAACAGGGTCCCACGCTGCCAGCCGACCTTGGTCGTCTGATCGACTAGATTTACCTTGGTATTGATGCTCACCAGGTCGAAGAGCTCGGCGACGTCTTCCGGATACATGCGTATGCAGCCGTGGGTCACCTGCATGCCAACGCCAGCCGGCCGATTCGTGCCGTGAATGAGGTACGCACCGCCCGGAATGTCCAGGCGCATCTTGTGCTCGCCGAGCGGGTTGTCGGGCCCTGGCGGAACCACCCGCGGCAGTGGGTCGCCACGTTTCTCGTGCTCCTCGCGCACGGATGCGGGCGGATACCAGTTGGGGCGCTTTTCCTTGGTCACGATGCGGGTAACGCCGAGCGGCGTGTTCCAGTCCATCTTCGCCGTACTGATCGGGTAGGTACGCACGACGCGCGGCTCGCCGGGTTTGGCCGGCGGGTAGTAATAGAGCCGGTGCTCAGGCAGGTTCACGACGATGGCGTCGCGCGGCGCGTTCGGAAGCACAAAACGCGTCGGGATCAGGATCTCGGCGCCCTCGCCCGGCAGCCAGGGGTCCATTCCGGGATTCGCCGCCAGTATCTCCTCGTAGCCCACGCCGTAGCGGCGACCGATGTCGAGCATCGTGTCCTCGTGCCGCGCAATGGCCGTCGTGACGAAGCCGATGACGTTGTCGCCGTTCGCGGGAAGCACGTACTCGGTGCCGCTTGCGTAAACCCGGGCACCGGCGGCGACCGTAGCCAGCACGAGCAGTGCCGCGCACCGTCCCTTCCTTACCCACCCCGATTGGCCCGCCATGGCCGCATTGTAGCCATTGCCGCAAGCGGGGGGATCGCGCAAGCGTTGACCGGCTCACGGTTCGGCCAGTAGCCTCCCCGGCTGGGGTTCCCGATGCCATACAAACTGACTATCGAGCTATCGGATCGCGACCTGCGTCACTTCAAACGCGAGCTACAGCGTTCGCGGGAGTCAGTGAGCATCGCCGACGACGAGGAGATCCTTGGCGCGGCATCCGAATTCATCGCCAAGCTGCGGCAATCGGACCTGCCCGACTTCGTCAACGATCGGCTGGCGAAGATGGAGACGCTGTTGACCATGCTGACCGATCCGGACTGGCCGCTCGACTCCGACGAACGCAGCCCGGTGCTCGCAGCGCTCGCCTATGCGTGCGATCCGGAGGACATCATCCCGGACGAGATCCCGGGCATCGGTCTGCTCGACGACGCAGTGATGGTCGAGCTCGTGTTCCACGAGCTCGAGCACGAGCTCGCGGCCTATGAAGACTTTCGCCGGTTTCGAAAGACCCTGCCGCGCGGCGCGGCCGCGCGCAAGGACCCGGACTCGACGCGTCAGCGGCTGGAGCGCCGTCGCGCACAGCTGATGGAGAGGATGCACCGCCGCAGTGCCGCAGCGAAGCGGGCGCAGCGCTGAAAGCGATCACGAGACCGCGGCGCGTGGTGCGTTGCAGCCGGCCTCGGCGAACCGTGCGAGCATGGCGGCGATCCGCGCCGGGACGCCGTTTCGCGCCTCGGCCATCGCCACGCGCACCGCGTTCGCAAAGGCGACGCGATCGGCGCCGCCATGGCTCTTTATGACGATGCCATCGAGCCCAACCATGCTCGCGCCGTTGTAGCTGCGCGGGTCCAGCCTGCGCTTGAGCGCACGCAGCGCCGGCGTGGCCGCCACCGCAGCGAGCTTTCGTACCGGTCCGCGCGTGAACTCCTCGCGCATCACGCCGCTGATGAAGCGCGCCAGGCCCTCGCTGGTCTTGAGCGCGACGTTGCCCGCGAAACCATCGGTCACGACGACATCGACGTCACCCGAGAAGATGTCGTCGCCCTCGACGAAGCCGCGGTAATTGATCGGCGCCAGCCCTAAGCGACGATGCGCCTCGCGCAGCTCCTCGGTACCCTTGATGTCCTCTTCGCCGATGTTGAGCAGCCCGACGCGTGGGTTCGCGAGCCCGTGCAGGTCGCTCGACAGCACCGCGCCCATCGCGGCGAACTGCACGAGGTGGTCCGCCGTGCAGTCGGGATTCGCGCCGAGATCGAGCATCATCGTGTGCCCATGCACCGCGGGGATAGACGACACAATCGCAGGGCGGTCCACCCCCTCGATCATCCCGAGCACGAAGCGGGCGGTCGCGAGCAGCGCGCCGGTGTTGCCGGCGCTCACGCACGCAACAGCATCTCCCGATTCCACGAGGTTGATCGCGACCCGCATGGAGGAGTCCTTCTTGCGACGGACCGCGTCCTGCGGACGCTCGTCCATGCCCACGACCTCGCTGGCCTCCACGAGCCTGCAGCGCTCCGGCATGCGTCCCGCGGGAAGCAGTGCGCCGATGGCGTCAGCGCGTCCGACGAGGATCAGCTCGAGCGCGGGTTCACCCGCCAGGACATCGAGGGCCGCGGGCACGGCCACGGCGGCGCCGTGGTCACCGCTCATGGCGTCCACGGCAATGCTGAACGAAGCCGTCATTAAGGAGCCGGCAGGGCGATCGACGCGGCCGAGGCGCGGCCCGGGCGCCGCGCCGCAAGGCTCACTCCTGACCTTCCTCGGCCACTGGCTTGTCGATCACCTTGCGGCCCCGATAGAACCCGTCTGGCGTGATGCGGTGGCGCAGATGCGTCTCGCCGCTCGTCCGGTCGACGGAAAGCGCGGGCTTCTCGAGCTTGTCGTGCGCCCGGCGCATGCCCCGGGTTGACGGGGTCCTGCGGCTCTTCTGAACTGGCATGATCTACTCTCCTTTGGTGGCTCACTGCTCGCCCTTGTCGAGCAGCTCGCGCAATTTCGCAAACGGTGTCTGTCGGTCCGGTGTCTCACGATCAGGCGCCGGCTCTGGCCCGCTGTCACGCGGGCAACCGGCGCCCGGCGGATGCATGGCCACGAGCGGCAGGCCAAGCAGCAATTGTTCCTCTATCACCTCAATCACCGGGAGCCGCTCTGCGTTGCCCAGGATCGGGTCGAAACCTGCCGGCACCGCGTCCTCGTGCGTGGCGAGCACGATCAGTGGTGCGGTTTCGACGACGGTCACCTCGAGGGGCTCCAGGCAACGCTGACAACTCAGCATCACCGTCCCCGAGACATGAGCTTCGACCGTGGCCCGGCCCTCGAAAAGCCCGAAACGAAGTTCACCGCGTACCCGCGTGCCTTCGAGCGCGCCGGCGTCGATCAGCCTCGGCAGCTGCGCGAGCACGACGTCGCGCTCGATCGACGCCGCTCTCCCTGCCAGTTCCAACGCGTTCACGAGGTCGGCCGGGGCAGGCGACATGGGCCGCGTATAATAGTGACGACCCCCTCCCCTGTCAAAGCCGATCCGAGCTTAAACCCTTGTTTTTCAAAGCTCGAGCGCCGTGGAGCGCGGCGTGAGCGACGCCGTCGGATCGGCGTTGGTGCTGGCGTCCAGCTCCGTCCATCGCCGCCAGCTGCTCGAACGCCTTGGGTTGCCGTTTGAATGCGCGCCACCCGGCGTCGACGAAGCGCCGCTCGCCGGCGAATCGCCGGCTGCTCTCGCCACGAGGCTTGCGCGGGCGAAGGCCCTGGCCGTCGCGCGCGAGCGTAACGATGCGATCGTGATCGGGTCCGACCAGGTCGCACTGCGCGGCGAACAGGTGCTCGGCAAACCCGGCGACGCCGAGCGTTGCCGCGCGCAGCTCGCAGCGTCATCCGGCTGCGAGCTCACGTTCCTCACGGCGGTGTGTGTCGTCGCTGCGGGTGGCGCGCAGACCTTCGAACACATTGATCGCACCATCGTGCAGATGCGCGTCCTCGACCATGCGGAGATCGCGCGCTACGTGGCCCAGGATCGACCCTGGGATTGCGCCGGCGGGTTCAAGGCCGAGTCGCTCGGCGTCGCCCTGGTGAGCCGCATCGAGACGGTGGATCCGACGGCACTCACCGGCCTGCCGCTGATCTGGCTCGCCGGCGTGCTGCGGGACTGCGGGCTTTCGGTGCCCTGACCAGCGCGTCGAGCACGTCGCGGAGATCCGCGGACAGCGGTGCGCTGATGAAGAGCGGCTCGGCTGTGCCCGGCCGCGTCACGCCGATCGAGGCCGAGTGCAGGAACATCCTGTGCAATCCGAACTCCCGCAGCTCGGCATTGCGCTCGCGATCGCCGTACTTGTCGTCTCCCGCCACCGGAAATCCGGCGTGCGCGGCATGCACCCGTATCTGGTGGGTCTTGCCGGTGCCGAGGTCGACCTCCATCAGCGTTGCGAGCCGGCCGAAGAACTGAACCGGCCGGAACGTGCTCACCGCCATCTGACCGTGGCTGCGCACCGCGACGTGGCGCTCGCCGCTCACGCGTTCGTCGGTAGCGAGCGCGAGCTCGATGCGCTTGTGACCGAGCTGCCAGTGGCCGCAGACCAGCGCGAGATAGCGCTTCTCGACTCGCCCTTCGCGCAGCTGCGCGTGCAGATCGCGAAGCGCCGCACGACGCTTCGCGATCAGGAGACATCCGCTCGTCTCGCGGTCCAGCCGATGCACGAGATCGAGTTCACCAAGCTCGGGGCGTGCCGCCCGCAGCGCCTCGATCACGCCATGCGAGAGCCCGCTGCCGCCGTGCACGGCGAGGCCCGCCGGCTTGTTGATCGCGATCAGGTCGGCGTCCTCGTACACGATCGCGTCCGTCACCGCGTGCTGCAGCTCGCCGCGTGGTCGCACACCTTCGACGGGATCGGGCCGCCGCACTGGCGGCAGGCGAACTCGATCGCCCGCGGCGACGCGCTGGTCCGGACGGGCCCGCTTGCTGTTCACGCGCACCTCACCCTTGCGCAGCAGCCGGTACACGTGGGTCCGCGGTACTCCTTTGAGCTCACGCAGCAGAAAGTTGTCCAGGCGCTGACCGACATCGCCATCGGTGGCGACCACGTAGCGCACCTTCGCGGACGATCCGGGCTTCTCTGACTCTGCCTGCGACCTGTCGTAAGCCATTGATTTTCCGAAATTCGCTTGTTACAGTGCGATGAGCACTGATCAGTAGCCCCGGGCTCAGGATCGGTGTCGAGCCTGCGCCGCGATTCGCCCCACGGGGCTTGGGCGGCGCATCTTAGTTGGTTCTGAAACGTCAGACCATCGAACTGCCGTGAACACGCGCAGATGCCGCCAGCCCGGGCGGGCAGCGGGTCCGCGCGATCTTCGGCCGGAACGATGTCCGTTTGCACTTTAGGATTCGGTCCGGCGCCGCGCGTACGAAACGTCCGCGCACGCCATTGACAGCCGCATGACCCACGCCGCTGCAAAACGACCTCTCCCCAAGGCCACGGCGCGGCCCGTCCAGGCGTTCACGGTTCATATCGCGAACTCAGCGAGGACCGATGAAAAGAATGCTCGTCAACGCAACCCAGGAAGAGGAGTTGCGTGTTGCGCTGGTTGATGGCCAGCGAATCTATGACCTCGATATCGAAATCCCGTCCCGGGAAACCAAGAAAGCCAATGTCTACAAAGGTCGGATCACCCGCGTAGAGCCCAGCCTAGAAGCCGCCTTCGTCGACTATGGCGCAGAGCGCCACGGGTTCCTGCCGCTAAAGGAAGTCACGCGGGACTACTTCAAGTCTCAGGATGGCAACGGCAACGCTCGCGCGGGCATCCGCGACCTGCTCCAGGAAGGCCAGGAGCTGATCGTCCAGGTCGAGAAGGAGGAACGCGGCAACAAGGGTGCGGCACTCACAACCTTCATCAGCCTGGCAGGGCGCTTCCTGGTTCTCATGCCCAACAACCCGCGCGCGGGCGGAGTATCGCGCCGCGTCGAGGGCGACGACCGCGAGCAGCTCCGCGAGGCGATGGACAACCTGCAGATCCCGGACGGCATGGGCGCGATTGTGCGCACGGCGGGCGTAGGGCGCACGCCGGAGGAGCTGCAGTGGGACCTCAACAACCTCGGCGACGTCTGGAACGCGATCAAGCAGGCCTCCGAAGGCCGGGCAGCACCGTTCCTGATCTACCAGGAGAGCAAGGCGATCCTGCGCGCGCTGCGCGACTACCTGTCGGACGACATCGGCGAGATCCTGGTTGACAAGAAGGAGATCTACGACGAGGCCCAGGAGTACATGCAGCGCTTCATGCCGGGGAATCTCCGACGGCTGAAGTTCTACGACGATCACGTACCGCTCTTCACCCGTTACCAGATCGAGAGCCAGATCGAGTCGGCGTATTCCCACAAGGTCACGCTGCCCTCCGGCGGCAGCATCGTGATCGATCACACCGAGGCGCTGGTGTCGATCGACATAAACTCGGCGCGCAGCACGCGCGGTTCGGATATCGAGACCACCGCCTGTAACACTAATCTCGAAGCGGCGGACGAGATCGCACGGCAAATGCGATTGCGCGACGTCGGCGGTCTGATCGTTATCGACTTCATCGACATGGAGTCACAGAAGAATCAGCGAGCGGTGGAGGACCGGCTGCGCGACGCCGTCAAGCAGGATCGGGCGCGGATACAGATCGGCCGGATTTCCCGCTTCGGGCTGCTCGAGCTTTCGCGGCAGCGGCTCCGTCCCTCGATCAGCGAGTCGACCAACATCGTGTGCCCGCGCTGCAGCGGCATGGGGGTGATCCGCAGCGTCGAGTCGCTTGCGCTCGCGATCCTGCGTCTGATCGGCGAAGAGGCGCGCAAGGACCGCACGGCCAAGGTCATCGCCCAGCTGCCCGTCGACGTTGCCACCTACCTGATGAACGAGAAGCGCGACTGGCTGAACAATATCGAGGCACGCAGTTCCATCGACATTGTGCTGGTGCCGAACCGGTACCTGGAAACCCCGGCGTACGAGATCCGGCGCGTGCGGGACGACGAGCTCGGCTTGCCCGAGAACACGATCATCAGCCATCAGCTCGCCGTGCAGCCGCAGATCGACCTGGAGGCCGTCGCCGTTGAGGAAAAGGCACCGCCTCCGCCGACACCGGCGGTCACCTCGGTAGTGCCGAGCACACCGGCCCCGCCGCCCGCGCCGGAGCCGGTCGTCGCCGCGCCGGTGGCGGCGGCCGTCGCGGTGCCGCAGTTCGGACCGCGCGACGGGATCTTCGTGCGGTTCTGGCACTGGTTGTTCGGGGACAAGCGAGCCCCGACCCCCGAGCCCGTCGCGGCACGCGTCGAGCACCGTCGCGAACGCGATCCTCGACGCGAGGGCCGTCATGGCGGGCGTAGCGAGAGGCCGGAGCACCGGCGGGACGGCCGGCGCGAGGAGCGGCGCCCCGGCCGCGACGAGCATCGTCGAGAGGTGCGCGGCGACAGCGGGCGCGGCGACCGGATGCGGCACGGCGGCGACATCGGGCGCGGCGACGCGCGACGTGATGGCCGTCGTGGCGGTGGACCCGGTGACGTGCAGCGTGAACCCCGGCGAGCGGAGGCCGATGCCGCACGTAATGGTCAGGTTCCGGCTGCGCCGCCGAGCCCACGGCGCGACGAAGCTTCCGGCGGCGAGCCGCCGCGCGCCGAGCGACCGGAAGGCGAGCGCGGGGAGCGCAGCCCGCGCAGATCGCGTCGGGGCGGTAGGCGTCGACGCCGAGATCAGGACGATGGTTTCCCTGGCAGCCGGCCGCAAGGCGCAAACGGCAACGGCACGCCTCCCGAAGCCGGCGGGGAAACGCTCGCTCCGCGCTCGCAGCCGACGCCTCGCGACGAGCCGCTGCCGGCGTCGACGGAGTCACCAAGGGGACCAGCGCCGGACTTTGGGCGTTCGGCTCCGCCACTGCAGACCGGGGCCTCGCCGGCGCAGCCCGCGCCGTCGCTTGCGCCCACGCCACCGCGCAGCGACTGGACGCCATCGCCGCCCAACGACGCGAACCGGGAAGGACCCCTCGGCGAACCGTAAGGATCACGGCAGCGCGACGCGCCCGACGGACGGGGAATCGTCCGTCCGGCGGTGCGGTCGAAATCAAAGCAAGTCGCGGCGCGCGCGCATGCGCGCGCGAATCTCGATCAGCAGACCCTCTGCAGCCTGCTCGACGACATCGAGCACCCGCTCGAAGCCGACGGCGCCACCATAGTAAGGATCGGGCACATCGAGTTGCTCACCGCTCTCCGACGGCACGCCTGCAAATTCCATCAGCAGCCGCACGCGATCACGGTACACGGCCGGGCTGCGTTCGAGCAGCACTGCCTGGTTGAGCCGATCCATCGCGACGATCAGGTCGTAGCGCTCGAAGTCAGCATCCTCCACGAGCCGGGCGCGCAGCGGGCTGATATCGAAGCCACGCCGCGCCGCGGCGGCGATCGAGCGCGGGTCCGGCGGCGATCCCACGTGGTAGTCGTGTGTGCCCGCCGAACCCACTTCGACATCGAGCTCGGGCGCACGTTCGCGCAGATAACGGGCGAATACGCCGTGCGCCGTGGGCGAGCGGCAGATGTTGCCCATGCAGACAAATAGCACCCTGACAGCAGGCATTTTCTAGGCCTTCCGTACTTCCGGCGGGGTCCGTGTCACCATAGTGTCACCACCGATAAAGAAAAGGGCCGGGGATCGCCCGGCCCTAGTGTTTTACCACCGATAAGTCTGAACCAAAGTGTGGCACGAAAGGGCCGGCGAGTCGCCCCGCCGACCCATTCAGCGTCTCGCCCTAAGCGCCCGCCAGTTCCACCACCCCCACGCAAACTGCGCCCGGCGGCACCCCGCCAACAAAGCCCTGGTCGAGTCGCATATCTGCCGGCCGCGAAAATCTGTGACGTGTTTCGCAGTTTGCACCTGCGGGTTGACATATGAAGCAGCGTCGTAAACGCCAGGACAGGCGGCCACAAGAACAAGGAAAGTGAGCGCAGAAGGGTGGGCGCCGCAACTTGGTCAGGGAATACGGAAATGCATCTAATTCTGTTGATGTTTCTCCTGGTAATGATCGGGGTAGTGTCGGTGGAGGTATTGCGTCGCCGGCGGGAGCATCGCTCGGCCGAACGCGCCAAGGCCTTGCGCTATGAACGGTGGAAAGCACGAAGGCAGAGCATTCCGCACGTGTCAGCGAACCTCTGCGGCTCCAGCCCTGAGCCGACCGCACCGGTCTCGCGACCACCGCCATTGCGCGCCGCCTGACGTCTGGCTCCACGCCAGGGAAAACCGCTTTCAGCAAAACTGTGACTACGGTCACATAACCGTGAGCGGCGACAGGCGCTTCGTAACATAAAGGACCATAAAGGGCCATCCTAGTTCCCGGCTCACGGAGTGACTTATGCCGGCTCCTGAAGACGGAAAGTTTGAGCGAATAGATCCGCCTCGGTACGTCGCTTTCCGCAGAGTACGTGGAACCTCCACGCTAGCGGTCATCGCCAGTGTTGAAGGTCGCGACCGGTGCGGATATCAGCTAGGACGCTGGTTCAGCGAACGCACGCCGCATGGCGTGTTTCGGAACGTGCCTGTCGATGCCGATAGTTATGGCATCGATGAAAGCGTCGCAGCGAACCTAATAGACCTGATCCGCAACGGTCAACCGCTTCCGCCCCGCATCGTGAGGTTAATGCCGGAGTTCCCGACTAATGTCGGGGGCGTGAAGGTCTAAAGCCTTTCGTCACCAGTTCGTGAAGAACCGGCGCCCGCCTTCTGTAGCTTCGTAGTGGCTTCGATGGCGGCATCGTGAGCGCGTGCCTCTGCGCCCGTCACGCTGCAAATGCGACGTAGATGTGCAGAAGCAAAAAGCCCGGCACAAGGCCGGGCTCTATGCGGCGTTGAGCTTGAGGCTCAGTGTGCCTTGCGTCGTGTCAGACCAAGGCCCAGCAGGCCGAGACCAAGCAGCGCAAGCGTGCCGGGCGTGGGGACGGGCGTAACAAGGTCACCAAGAGTCATCCAGCCGCGTCGGCTAAACCTCGGCTGCCAAGGCAATTCTCCAAACACGCCTGCTTCGTTTGCGAGAGGATTCGGCGGGAGCGGAGCGCCCAGCAACCAGGCGGGAGACGACAATGGAATCTCGACGGCCAGCCAGTAAGTTCCAGACCCTAATTCGACACGGACACCGCTCGCGCCTGTCCACTCGGGTTCATCGCTGGGCTTAACGACCGTGTCAATAGACCACAATGCCTGATCCGGTAAATCGCTTGCGTCCGTGTAGAACACCCACCGGACGGTGCCGCCGACAATGCGAGCAGACCCGCCATCTTGTTGTGCCGGTCCCTCGAAAAATGTCGCACGAACCGAAGACCAACCAACCCAAACAGCATGAGGGCCAGCGATCCGGGCTCCGGTACGAACGCCCGCGCCGGAATCAAGTCCGTTGTGTCATCCCAACCTGTCACCAGGGTACCGAACGAATCCACGGTCGATCCGTTGGCAGCAGGTGTCTGCAACAAGGCAAAGATCCACATGCTGTCACCCGGGTTCAATTCAACATCGATGCTGAGCGAAGAAATGCCTTCGAAGACGCTGGCACTAAGATCCGTGAACAGGTCCGTCGCAAGCTGGACATAGTCGGGCGCGGCCCCAAAGGCGAATGCGAGAAGGTTTTGAAAGTTGCTCTCCGCCGTAGATCCGGCTTCGGCAGACTCGGCGGAAGTCGTAAACGCGATGAGCGTGGCGTGGACTCCTGATGCCACAGCAATGTCGTACTGCGCATTGTTCGGATCCGGAATCTCCAGCGAATAGGTCAGTGTGCCGCTGAATTCACGTGTTGTGGCTGTGTCGCCGACGTAGGTATACCGCTGCAGTGCGAAACTGTTTGTATTGACGCGATGGTCGACTTCGCCAGCGGCAAAAGTGCCAATCCGAGGCGCGCCAATCGGGCCGGATAGGCCCGCATGCGAGCGAGCGGTTCCCAAGCCGCTCAATACCTCGCTCGTCGTGGCGGTAAAACCGCCCGGACGACCGCGGTAATCGGAGACCAGTGTTGGACCGAGGTCAAAACACGCCCCGATCGGCCCTGCCACGCAATCGCGAGCGGTGACAAGGATTGCCGTACTCGCTTGAACAGGAATGGCGTTGACAAGTGACGGCAAAGCCAACGATACCAAGCCAATGATCGCAGATGCGGTCACGCGCATGTGGAGTTCCCCCGTGCTTGGTTATTTCATTCTGCGCCCATGGGCCTATTTCGGCGCTGACTTTCATTATGTCGCAAGTTCCGGGCCGGTACCGCCTAAGGGTGCTGGAAT
>DATJKD010000167.1:0-13019 GCA_035491795.1 Steroidobacteraceae bacterium
CAAGGCCGATTCCCGGCGCGAGTGCCAATGCCGCGAGCGCGGCAGCGTGCGAAAAGTCGATTCGATGCTTCATCGGTTCTCCTTGCGCATCCATTTTCGCTCAGCTCGTAAGTGTACGCTGCCGCGCGTCGGATCAGCATCGACGATGATGATGCGGTCGAGGGGTTTCCTGCTGCCCTTATCGGCATTGCGGGCTCCGCTGGGGAGGCGACATGATGCGTGGGCTCGTCAATGCGGTGCGCCGGCGAACAAGGGGCGTGGCGTGATCTTGAGAAAACATGAGAACCGTGTCCGCGCTCGCGTGGCACTGAGCGTTCTCGCCGTGGGCAGTGCATCCTGCATTGCAGCGACGGCGCTCGCTGCTGCCGTCGAAGTCTTCTCGCCTCAGGGCATGGTCAAGGACGTCCGCCAGGTCGCGGTGCGTTTCTCCGAGCCGATGGTTGCCTTTGGCGACCCACGCCTGCCAGAGCCCTTTGCCATCGACTGCGAGGCACGCGGTCGTGGCAGGTGGGCGGATACACGCAACTGGATCTATGACTTCGAGAGCGGCCTCCCCGCCGGTCTGGAATGCCGCTTCACGCTGCGCGAAGGATTGAGATCGGTCGCTGGCAACCTCGTAACCGGACGCCGGCAATTCTCCTTCGATACCGGTGGCCCGTCGATCCGAATGTCGTTGCCGACGGATGGCGACACCGCGATCGACGCGGACCAGGTATTCGTGCTCGCACTCGACGCTTCCGCAACGCCAGCCTCGATCGCGAAACACGCGGCCTGCGCGATCGAGAACGTGGGCGAGCGCATTCCGGTCAAGGTGCTCGAAGGCGCAGCCCGTGACGAAGTGCTCGCGCAACGCCGCCGCCTGGGTTACCGGTACCTGCAGCTCCTAGGCGATGCCTCGGGCCGATCGGGCGGGGGAAATGCGCGTGAGCAGATGGAGCGCCTCGAGTCCGGGCTCTCCGTGCTGCGCTGCCGGCGCTCGCTGCCGTCGAACACGAAGGTCAACCTGATCTGGGGCCGTGGCATAGCAACAGCGAGCGGCCGGGCGACACGCGCGGACCAGGTGCTGGACTTCCGCACGCGGCCCGACTTCACCGTGCGGATGGAATGCGAGCGGGTAAACGCAAATGCGCCCTGCCTGCCGATGCGGCCCGTGCGAATCGCGTTCTCGGCGCCCGTCCCGCGCGAACTCGCACATCGCATCAAGGTCACCGACGCGTCCGGCCGGTCCTATGCGCCGGCGAAAGACGCGGAGAGCGCGCCGCTGGTGGAGGGGCTTCGCTTCGACGGGCCATTCCCCGAGCGTGGCCGCCTCACGATCGCGCTTGGCGAGGCGCTCAGGGACGACTCCGGCCGCGCAGCCGGCAATACAGATCGCTTTCCGCTCGAAGTGCCCTTCGACGAGTACCCGCCGCTCGTCAAGTTCTCGGGAACCTTCGGCATCCTCGAGACCGCGACCGGAGGCGTGCTACCCGTCACCGTGCGGAATGTCGAGCCGCAGATCGTGGGACGCAGAGCGGCCCTGCTGCTCGAGAAGGGCGTACCTGGTCAGACGCTGCGAATCGGACAGGATCGCGACATCGTGAGCTGGCTCAAGCGTGTCGACGCGACGATTGCGCCGCGCGGCGACTGGCAGCCCGCGGTTGGCGATGAGCCTCCGAGCTGGCACGAGCTCACCGGATCGGAATCGGTCTTCACCGAATCCGATCAGACCAGCGACCTCAAGTTGCCCGTGTCCGCAAACGGCCAGACATTCGAGGTGATCGGCATACCTCTTCGCGAGCCCGGCTTCTATATCGTCGAGCTCGCGAGCCCACGGCTCGGACAGGCGCTCCTTGGCGAGAACCGGCCGCGTTACGTGACGAGCTCCGCGCTCGTCACGAACATGGCGGTGCATTTCAAGTGGGGCCGTGAATCGTCCCGCGTCTGGGTGACCGCGCTCGATACCGGCCGGCCCGTGCGTGCGGCGCAGCTCCGCATCAGCGGTTATTGCACCGGTCGGACACTCTGGGAAGGCAACACGAACGAGGATGGGCTAGCGGAGGTGTCGAGCACCTTTGGCGCGCCGCACGGAAGCGGCGGCTGCAATCAATGGTCGCCGGAACCGCTCATGGTCAGCGCCCGGCTCGACGGCGACATGAGCTTTGCGCTTTCGAGCTGGCAGAACGGGATCAGCCCGTCCGAATTCAACGCCCGCTTCGGCTGGCAAGGCGAGGGCGGGACATATCTCGCGCACACCGTCTTCGACCGCACGCTGCTGCGCGCGGGCGAAACGGTGTCGATGAAGCATTTCTTCCGGCAGCATGTCCCGGCCGGACTGCAGATTCCGCCGACGCACCAGCGGGAGCCGGAGCATCCGCCGCAGGCGCTCATCCCGCGTGAAGTCGTGCTGACACATTCCGGAAGCGGACAGACCTACCGCCTGGCCGTCACCTTCGACGCCGCGGGAATCGCGGAGACCCGCTGGGCCATCCCGCAGGATGCGCGATTGGGCGTGTACCAGGTCGCGCTGGTCCGCGACGAGAAGGACGGGACCTCCGCCCTTCAATCCGGTGACTTTCGGGTCGAGCAGTACCGCGTACCGACGATGCGTGCCGTGATTCAGCCGCCGAGCCGCCCACTGGTGCGGCCCGGCGACGTGACACTCGACCTGTTCGTGAGCTATCTCTCCGGCGGCGGCGCTTCGCGCGCGCCCGTGCGACTGCGCACCATGCTGGAGCCGCGCACGCCGGGCTTCAGGGATTATCCGGACTTCACCTTCGCCGGCGAGGATGTCAGGGAAGGAATCTCGACTCCTGATCAACGCGATGACGATGAGTGGTGGTACGCGTCGCGGTTTGGCCACGACCGCCCGGACGGCAGCGACACGGCGACGCCTGCGCAGGTCCAGCCGCTCGTGCTCGATGAGCAGGGTGCGGTGCGCGCCACGGTCAAACTGCCCGCCGTCGACCAGCCTCGCACTCTCGTCGCCGAGCTCGAGTACGACGACGCAAACGGTGAGCGGCTGACGACAGCGACGCGCGTGCCGCTCTGGCCAGCCGCATTGAGCCTTGGGATCCGCACCGATGGCTGGGTCGCGACGCAGGACGACCTGCGATTCAAGGTGGTCGCGGTCGACAGCGCCGGCAAGCCGATCGCGAGCCGCAGGATCGCCGTCGACGTGTTCAAGCGCGATACCTATTCGTACCGTACCCGGCTGATCGGCGGTTTCTACGCTTACGAGAGCAAGGTCGAGGTGAAGCGACTGCCGGTCTCCTGCGAGGGCCGCAGCAACGCTCAGGGTCTCCTGACCTGCCGGATCGAGCCCGCGGTGTCGGGCGAAATCGTGCTGCGCGCCCGTGCGAAGGACGACGCCGGCAACGTCGCCGCGACGAGCACCACCGCGTGGGTGGCCGGCGGCGATGACTGGTGGTTCGCACCTGGCAATGCCGACCGGATGGACCTGCTGCCCGAGCAGAAGGAATACGAGCCCGGCGAAAGAGCCCGCTTCCAGGTACGTAGCCCCTTCCGCAGTGCCACCGCACTGGTCACGATCGAGCGCGAGGGTGTGCTCGAGAGCTTCGTCACGCGCCTCTCGGGGCGCAAACCGGTCATCGAAGTCCCGATCGGCGACAGCTATGCGCCGAACGTGTACGTGTCGGTGCTCGCGGTGCGCGGCCGAGTGGCCGGCTGGCGCGCCTGGCTTGCGGATCTCGTGCGCAGGCTCGGGCTCCCGTGGCGCTTCGAGGGCGGCGCGGCCACGGCACTGGCCGATCTCAGCAAGCCCGCTTTCCGGCTCGGCGTCGCGCAGATCCGCGTCGGCTGGTCCGCGCAGCGACTGCAGGTCAGGGTCACGCCGACGAGCGAGACCTATCGTGTGCGGGACAAGGCGATCGTGGACGTGCAGGTGCGCGGTCCGAACGGCCGGCCTCTGCCGGCGGGTGCCGAGCTCGCGTTCGCCGCGGTGGACGAAGGCCTGCTCGAGTTGCGGCCGAACGATTCCTGGGCGCTGCTCGATGCGATGATGAACGAGCGGCCGATCGAGGTGTGGACCTCGACCGCGCAGATGCAGGTCGTGGGAAAGCGTCACTACGGCCGCAAGGCAGTCCCGACCGGCGGCGGCGGCGGGCACGCCGGCGCACGCGAGCTGTTCGACACACTGCTGCTGTGGCGCGGCCGCGTGAAGGTCGATTCCGCCGGGCGCGCGCGCATCGAGGTGCCGCTCAACGATTCGCTCACCAGTTTTCGGCTCGTCGCGGTGGCGAGCGCCGGCGATGAGTACTTCGGGACCGGCCACGCAACCATCCGCACGACGCAGGAGCTCATCCTCCACTCGGGCCTGACCCCGCTCGTCCGTGAGGGTGACCGCTACACGGCGGCGTTTACGGTGCGCAACGCATCGAAGCGCCGCATGACCGTGCGCGCTACTGCAAAGCTCGCCTCGAAACCTGCCTCGGAGCCGACTTCCACAACAACTGCCGCGAAGCCGCAGAAAAAAAATGGCTCCGTGCCAATCTTTAAGGCATTGACGGTCGAGATCCCCGCGGGTGGCGCACGCGATGTGGCCTGGCCGGTGACGGCGCCGGCCGGTGTCGACTCGCTTGCGTGGACCGTGGAAGCCGTCGAGATCGACGGCGCCGCACGTGACGCGCTGCGCACATCGCAGCGCGTCAGCGCGCCGCACCCGGTGCGCATCTATCAGGCGACCCTGACTCAGCTCGATGGCCCGTACTCACAACCCATCGAGCGGCCGGCCGCAGCGGTACCGGGACGCGGCGGCATCAACGTCGCGCTTCGGCCGAGCCTGCTCGGGTCGCTGCAGGGCGTGCGCGAGTACATGTCCTTTTACCCATACGGCTGTCTCGAGCAGCGTATCTCGCGAGCGGTCGCATTACGCAACGAGCCGACCTGGAACGCGGAGATGGCACGCCTGCCTCTGTATCTCGACACCGACGGTCTGCTGCGCTACTTCCCCGTGGAGACGCACGCCGGCAGCGACGTGCTGACTACCTATGTGCTCGCTATCGCGCATGAGGCGGGTTACTCGATTCCCGATGAGGCACGGGCACAAATGGTCGAAGGACTCAGGGGCTTCGTCGCGGGGCGACTGCATCGCGAATCGGTGTGGCCGGCGGCCGACCTCTCGATCCGCAAGCTTGCCGCGATCGATGCCTTGTCTCGATACGGCGCCGCGGAGCCTTCGATGCTGACCAGCATCGCGCTCGAGCCCGCTCTCTGGCCCACCTCGGCGATCCTCGACTGGCTCGCCCTGCTGGAGCGGGAGTCCGATGTGCCCCGCCGCGCGGCGCGCATGGACGAAGCGCGGCAGATCCTGCGCTCGAGACTCAATTTCCAGGGCACGCAGATGGGCTTTTCGACCGAGCGCAACGATGCGCTCTGGTGGCTCATGTTGTCCGGCGATGTCAACGCCGCGCGTGCCGTGCTGGTGCTGCTGGACGCACCTGGTTGGCAGGACGACCTCCCGCGCATGATGCGCGGCCTGCTCGGTCGTCAACGGCGCGGACACTGGGACACGACGACCGCCAACGCCTGGGGCGTGGTCGCGACGGGCAAGTTCAGCGCCGCGTTCGAAAAAACCGCGGTCTCCGGTCGCACGGTCGCCGTCATCGGCGAATTAACGCGCGAGGTCGCGTGGCCCGCGGATGATGCCGCGGCCTCGATCAGTTTCCCGTGGCCCGCGATCGCAGCGAGTCTCACGCTCGCGCACGAGGGCGAAGGTCGTCCATGGGCCTTCGTCGAAAGCCGCGCCGCCCTGCCGCTCACGGCGCCCTTGTTCACCGGTTACGCCATCCGACGAACGATCACGCCGATCGAGCAAGCCTCCAGGGACGGCTGGACGCGCGGCGACGTCGTGCGCGTGCGGCTCGAGATCGATGCGCAGTCCGACATGGGATGGGTGGTGGTCGAGGACCCCGTGCCGGCCGGTGCGAGCATCCTCGGCGGCGGTCTCGGCCGCGACTCGGCGCTCCTTACCGGCGGTGAGCGCCGCGAAGGCTGGGTCGAGCCCGCCTACGAGGAACGCCGCTTCGATGCATTCCGTGCCTACTACAGCTACGTGCCAAAGGGATCGTTTCTCGTCGAATACACGCTGCGGCTCAACAACGCCGGCAGCTTCGTGCTGCCGACAACTCGGGTCGAGGCGATGTATGCGCCCGAGATGTTCGGCGAGCTGCCAAACGAGGCGTTAAAGGTTCGCGTCGCGCGATGACTGCGATGGCCAGACTGCTCGCAATCGCTTCGCTCGCGCTCGCGGCGAGCGCCGTCGCGTCGCCGTCCACGCCGGCGTTCGACGACGTACGCGAGGAGTGGCGCTCTTCCTACGGCGTGCTCCTCGACCGCGACGGTGTCGTGCTCGAAGCCAACCGGCTCGACTTCGACGGCCTCCGCGACCACTGGGTCACACTCGAAGATGTCTCGCCAGCGTTGCAATCCGCGATCGTCAGCATCGAGGACCAGCGCTTCTACCAGCACGGCGGCGTCGACTGGCGCGCGCTCGCGGCCGCCGCATGGCAGATGCTGCGCGGCGGCGGGCGCCGCGGCGCGAGCACGATCACAATGCAGCTCGCGGGGCTGGTCGAAACCGCAAGCACGTACCCCGCCGGTCGTCGCGGGCTCGGCGCCAAGTGGGCGCAGATGAGAGCCGCCTGGCGGATCGAGCATCGCTGGTCCAAGCCGCAGATTCTCGAGGCGTATCTAAACCGCGTCAGCGTACGCGGCGAGCTGCAGGGCATCGCCGCAGCGTCGTGGTCGATCTATGGCAAGGCGCCGTCCGGGCTCACCGCCGCCGAGTCCTGGCTGCTCGCAAGCCTGATCGCCGCACCAAACGCCGTGCCCGGGCGCGCCGCGACCCGCGCCTGCGCCTTGGCTTCCCGGCGTGCCGCGGGAGTCGGCTGCGACGAGCTCGAGGCGCTGGCGCGCAACACGCTCACCCGGCCGCAGTCGCTGTTGCCCGCGCCGTCGCTCGCGCCGCAGCTCGCGCGACGGCTGCTGCGGGAGCCGGGCCAGCGCGTAGTGACCACCTTGTCCGCGCCTATCCAGCGCCGCGCGCGCGACGTGCTTGCGCGTCAGCTCGGCGGTCTCGACGGGCGCAACGTGCGCGACGGGGCGGCGCTCGTGGTCGACAACGCGAGCGGTGAGGTGCTCGCGTACGTCGGCTCGGCCGGGCAGCACTCCTCCGCATCCGCCGTCGACGGCGTGCGCGCATTGCGTCAGGCGGGCTCGACTCTGAAACCGTTCCTTTACGGGCTCGCCTTCGAGCGACGCTACCTGACGCCGGCGTCGCTGCTCGAGGACTCGCCCGTCAACCTGGAAACCACCACCGGTCTCTACATCCCGCAGAACTACGACCGCCGCTACCTCGGTCCAGTGAGCGCGCGGACCGCGCTCGCAGGCTCGCTCAACATACCCGCGGTGCGCACCTTGATCCTGGTCGGGGTCGAGAACTTCCGCGATCGTCTCGGCCAGCTGGGTTACGACGATCTCAATCGCGATGCCGAGTATTACGGCTACTCGCTCGCACTCGGTTCCGCCGAGGTCAGTCTCCTGCAGCAGGCGAACGCGTATCGAGTCCTTGCGAACGGTGGACTCAGGACACCGCTCAGCTTTGTACCCGCACGCACCCGGCGCGAGACCGCGCAGCGCGTGATGCCCGAGACGGTGGCGTTTCTGATCTCGGACGTCCTGAGCGATCCCGCCGCGCGCGCTTCGACCTTCGGGCTCGCGAGCCCGCTCGCGACGCGTGGCTGGACGGCGGTCAAGACCGGGACGAGCAAGGACATGCGCGACAACTGGTGCATCGGCTACTCGGATCGCTACACGGTTGCGGTCTGGGTCGGAAACTTCGAGGGCGATTCGATGCTCGATGTTTCGGGTGTCACCGGGGCCGCGCCCGCATGGGCCGAGATCATGCAATGGCTGCACGAGGATCGACCCTCACACGCGCCGCGTGCGCCGGCGGGCGTCGTCGCGGAGTCGATCGAGTTCGTTCCGGCGGTCGAACCCGCCCGGCGCGGGTGGTTCCTCGCTGGCACGGAGCTTTCTCGCGTCGAAGTGCTTGGCCTCGGGCCGGCGACCGCGCGCATCTCGAGCCCGGCGAACGGGACCACCATCGCGCTCGATCCCGACATCCCGGCGGCGAACCAGCTCGTGATCGTCGCGGGACGCGGCGCCGATGCCTCGCTCGGGCTGTACGTCGACGGACGTCGTCTCGGAACCGCGGAACACCCGCGGCGATGGCGGCCGGTGCCCGGCGACCATCGCGTCGAACTACGCACGGCGGACGGCCGCGTGCGCGATTCGGCAGGGTTTACCGTCCGCGGGCTCTGACTTGCCAACGCGCCTGCGACGGCGCCAACTGAATCCCGGCTCCAACCCATCTTTGGCACCACCTCGCCGGGAACCTGTCCGATGCATCGTTCAATCTACGCCTTGCTGGCACTACTGCTGCCCGCCGTCGCTATGTCCGAGGTCAAACAGGGCGCGCCGGACGGTGCGCTCATCGAGCATCGCTTTCGGATCGCCGCGCCGCCCACAGCCGCATGGCAGGCCCTGCTGCACCCCGAGCGCTGGTGGCCGGCGGATCACACCTGGTCCGGTGAACCCGGCAACCTGAGCCTCGAGCCCGACGCCGGCGGTTGCTTCTGCGAGCGCTGGAGCGGCAACAGCGCGGAGCACGCGCGTGTCGTGATGGTGAAGCCCGGCGAGCTGCTGCGGCTGCGCGGCTCGCTCGGACCGCTGCAGGAGATGGCGGTCACCGGAGTCCTGACGGTCAACCTCGCGGCGAAGGATGGGGGCACCGAGGCGGTGGTCACCTATCGGCTGAGCGGCGATCCTTCGCACAAGCTCGATGGCTTCATCGCGGTGGTCGATCAGGTGATCGGGTTGCAGTTCGGCAATTTCGCGAAAGCCGTCCGCTGACGAGGGCGTATCGCCCGAGTCAGCTGTCGCGGCTGCCGAGGAATCGTGCAGCGGCCGCGCGCGCCGCCGGAAACTCATCCAGCAGCAGGTGCCCGCCGCCTGGGACGATCTCCATGCGCGCATCGGGCAGCAGGCTCGCCCACTCTCGAGCCAGGGCTGCGGCGACGACGCGGTCGCGCTCGCCCCACAGCACGAGCGTGGGCACCGCGAGCCGCGGCAGGCGTCGGCGCAGCTTGCGGTCTGCAGCAGGCAGTCCCTGCATGACGCGTCCCGTCGCGGCCGCCTCCCGCGCCAGCAGCGCCGCGAGGCGCGCATCCGGCTGCGCCGGCCAGAATGGTGCGATGAACGCCGGATCGGAGACGAAGCGGGCAGGCAGGTCGGCCGGGGGCACGGCGACGAAATCGAGATTCGGATGCTCGGGAGCCAGCAGCCCTGCGGGCGAAACCAGTACGAGACGCGCGACGCGGCCGGGCTGAGTCAAGACGAGCTGCGCCGCGAGCAAGCCGCCGAGCGACGCGCCGACGAGGTGAAAACGCTGCAATCCGAGCAGCTCGAGGAGCCGCGCGTAGTGCACGACGAGGTCGTCGATCGAGGACACGTCCGGATCGTCGGCGGATTCGCCGTAGCCGGGGTGATACGGCAGGATGACGCGGAACTGGTGCAGCCAGTCGCGCGCCCATTCGAAGCCGTGCCAGCTGCCACCGCCATGAAGATACAGCACCGGCGGCCCCTGCCCCGCGCTGTAGACGACCGTGCGCACGCCGTCGACGACGTATTCGTTGCGTCGGAAACCTTCCGTGCTGTACGGACACGCCACACCTGTCATCGATGTGCCGCTCAGACTGGCATCGGCCGGCCGAGCACCAGCGTGCTCAGGTAGGAGGCCGTGGGGGATGTATCGGGGTTCTCGACGCCCTGGCGGAACCGGATGCGGTCGCGCTCGCGCTGCACCGGGTCCTTCTCGCTGAGCCGGCGCTTGAAGCTCGTCGCAATCGGAGAGACCACCTCGCGAAAAACGCGCCGCCGTTCATCGGCGTAGAAATCGAGCGCCTCATCACCGGCCCGTCCGTGGATGACTGCGTCGAGCACCTTCACGAGCGCGTCTGCATCGATGATGCCACTCGTCAGACCCATGCCGCCGCAGGGGTTGCAGACATGCGCGGCATCGCCGGCGAGCAGCACCCGACCCACACGGAAGCGCGGCGCGCAGCGCTCGTGCACACGGTATGGCGCGGCGGCGACGATGCGGTAGGGTGCGGGCGCCGGCAGCAGCCGCGCGTAGTGTTGCGGGATGCGCTCGTACACCTGCTCCTCGGCGAGTGTCGAGTCCTCGCCAAAGGTCACACGCCAGAGATTCTCTCGACCCAATCGCGCGACCACTCCCCACTCCTCCGGGTCGGAGATCATGTTGGCCGGGCTGTAGCCGTGCGCCTCGAAGTCGTATTCGAGGTTGGTGGCGACGAAGCGGTCCGGCCAGGTGTGGCCCTCGAAAGGCAGCGCGAGCAGCTGCCGCACGGTGCTGTGCGAGCCATCGGCGCCGACCACCCAGTCGCTGCGCAACGTAACCGGCCCTTCAGGTGTATCCACGCCAAGACTTACGCCCGCGCCGTCCTGCTCGAGCGATCGGACCTTGTGGCGCCAGAGGAGCCGCGCGTTCGGCAGCGTGAGCAGATGGCGCATCACGAGATCGGCGAGCACGTGCTGCCCGAGGTGCAGGTTGCGTGCGTAGGGGCTGTCGGGCGGCACGCTGCCCGTGGAGTCCGCCTCGATGACCTCGCCGGTGGCCGGATAGCGCATCGCGAAGCGGGTGCTCGCGTAGCCGATCGCCTGCGCTTCCTCGAGCAGTCCCAGGCGGTCCAGGATCTCGAGCGTCGTTGGGAAGTAGATCGCGGCGCGCGGCGAGCTGGCGATCGTTGCATCCGCTTCGAGCAGTCGCACTTCGACGCCCTTGCGCGCGAGGCCATAGGCCGTGATGAAGCCCACGGGGCCCGCGCCGACTACGATCACTTGCGCGCGATGTGCTGCGTCCGTCATCGGCGCTCCTGCGCCGCGATTTCCCGGCCTAGTGCCCCGTCTCGAGGATCTTGCGCGCCGCCGCAATGAGCTGGTCGGCGTTCTTCTCGTCCTCGATCTTTACCGTGCGCGGCGGAACCTCGATTCCCCGAATACAGGCCGGCCGCGCCGCAAGTTGCGCCACCCACCGTGACAGGTTGCGGAAGCGGTCGATGGGCACTCCCGACCAGTCGTGGCCGCGGACCCACGCCCAGTTCGCGATGTCGGCGATCGAGTAATCGCCAGCGAGGTACTCGTGATCGGCCAGGCGGCCATTGAGCACGCCAAAGAGCCGCCGCACCTCGCCGTGATAGCGGTCGATCGCCGGCTGCAGCTTTTCCGGGAAGTAGCGATAGAACACGTTCGCCTGCCCCATCATCGGACCGATCCCCGCCATCTGGAACATCAGCCACTGGATGACGAGCGAGCGGCCCTTCGGGTCGCGAGGCATGAGCCGCCCGGTCTTCTCCGCGAGATAGATGAGGATGGCGCCGGACTCGAACACGGCGAAATCGTCCTCGTCGCGATCGACGATCGCCGGAACACGACCGTTAGGGTTGATACGCAGAAACTCCGGCGTCTTCTGATCGAGGCGGCCGAGGTCCAGGTGATGGACGGTGTACGGCAGCCCAAGTTCCTCGAGCGCGATCGAGATCTTGTGGCCGTTGGGTGTCGCGGCGGTGTACAGGTCGATCATTTGGTGATCCTACAGCACTGGAGAGACTCGCTCCGAGTCACCCGGGAAAACTCGCGGCCATTTTTCAGGCGGATTTGCGCCAGACGAGGAGCTGGTTGTTGGCCGGCATCGCGCGATTCGCCGCGAGCTGCAGACCCACGGCAGCGGCGAGCGCATCGATCGCCTCGAAGTCGCGGATTCCACTCGCGGCATCGTGCCGCCGCAGGTACGCGTCGAACTCCGCATTGCTCGCGGAGGTGTAGTTCCCCTCGAACCGGAACGGCCCGTAGACCGCGAGGCGGCCGCGCGGCGCGAGTGTCCGACCGACGCCGCGGAAGAACGCTTCCACCTCGGGCCAGGCCATGATGTGCAGCGTGTTCGCGCTGTAAACGGCGTCGGCGGATTCGATCGGCCAGTCGTTCGAGTTGACGTCGAGCTCGATCGGCACCCGCAGGTTAGACGGGCCCTCGCGCCGTACCCGCTCGCGGAGCGCGTCCAGCCATTCGCCACGGTCCGTCGGCAGCCACTCGAGGTGCGGCAGGTGTCGCGCGAAATGAACCGCGTGCTGACCGGTGCCAGCACCGATCTCGAGCACGAGCCCCGGTGCCGTGAGGAGATTCCTGAGGATCGCCAGGATCGGCCCTTTGTTGCGCTCGCCGGCCTCCGAGCGCGGCAACGCGGTCTGATCGCTCATCGTCGCCTGCCTCAGCTTCGCCACTGGCGGCTTCGGACGTTGCGGAGCTGCCACGGCTGGTTGACGTCGAGATCCTCGTCAAAGAGCTCACCGCGGCCCTGCAGCGGCGTCCAGGTCGTGAATTCCCCGACCAGGCGGCCGAGGTACGGCGTGGCGGTCGACAGGCAGTCCTCGAAGTCGAGCTCGTCGGGTTCGACGATGCCGCGCTTCGGGTTGCTGATCGCCCAGACGACGGCGGCCAGTGCGCCCGCCGCGACCGGCACGCTCGTCGCGTTGGCGTAGGAAACGTGCCGCCGTGCGTCCTCGATCGACAGTTGCGAGCCGTACCAGTACGCATTGCGCGAATGACCGGCCAGCAGGACACCGAGCTCGTCCATGCCGGTCACGATGTCGGCACCGAGCCGGCGCTGGCGCTGCTGCGGCTGCCAGCCCCGGCCTTCCAGCTCGAGCACCGACAGCATCGCATCGTCGCACGGGTGATAGACGAACATTACCGTCGGCCGGTACGTCAGGTGGCCGCCGCTGCGCAGCGACAGCAGATCGCCGATCGAAAAGACCTCGTCGTGCGACATCATGAGCCCCTGGAAGCCGCCGCCCGCCGGTGTCCAGCTCCGCGCGAACGTCGCGGCGCCGGGCCGGTTCATGAACAGCGTGCCCGAGTCGCGCTGATGGATTCGCGTGCCC
>DATJKD010000168.1:0-3821 GCA_035491795.1 Steroidobacteraceae bacterium
GCGCGTGCATCGCGCAGGTACTCGCGGGTCGCGGAAATGGAGCAGCAGTTGCCCATGATCGGCTCGATCATGAAAGCCGCGATCTCGTGCCCGTAAGCCTTGAAGATACTCTCGAGGCGGTCGGCGTCGTTCATCGGCACCGCATGCAGCAGGCCGCGCAGAATGCTCGGGACGCCGGCGCTGTAGGGCACGAGTGGCGGATCGCCGGAGGAAGGCTTCCAGTCCTCGATCGGCGTGTACCAGAGCGCGGCGTCGAATACGCCGTGATAGCCACCCTCGACGACCACGTAGGAGTCCTTGCCGGTGTAGGCGCGCGCGAGGCGGAGCGCCGCCATGACTGCCTCCGTCCCGGAATTGGAGAACCGGACGAGCTCGGCAGCCGGCACCATCTTCGCAATCCGGTCGGCCACGGCGTACTCGCGTTCGGTCGAGAGGGCGAATACGCCGCCCATCTCGATGCCGGCCTTCGCTGCCGCGTCCACCCGCGGGTCGGCGTAGCCCAGGATGCAGGGCCCATAGGCCATCCGGTAGTCGATGTACTCGTTGCCGTCGATGTCGCGGAGGCGGGCGCCCTTTGCGCCGGCGACGTAGATCGTCTTGTCCTCGCCCCAGTAGCGGAAATTGGACGATACGCCGAGCGGCAGGCGCGTTACGGCCTTACGGAAATGGGCGTTCGATCGGGTGAGGCTGCGTGCCATGGCCTGGCCTCCTGGCTGGTTTTTGTCCTGTGGGAGGCGCACAGGCTCCCACAAAACGGCCCCCGCCGTCCACGCTCACTGAATAGCCATTCATTCATTGCATTGCACAGCGGAACCGGTACCATTGGCCGCACCGGCCTGCATGGTAGGATGTAAGTGTTTGATAATTCAGGAGTTGCACCCCTGACGAGCAAGGCGGCCCAACGCGCTGCGCCGCGGCGGCGCACAGCTCCCCCCGCGGAACGGCGCAAGCAGCTGATCGACGCCACTATCCGGTCAGTGGCGAACCGCGGCCTCGCGGACACGACCATCGCGACCGTTGCGCGCGAGGCGGGTCTGAGCCAGGGGATCATCAATCTTCATTTCAAGACCAAGGAACGGCTGCTGACCGAGACCCTGCGGTACCTGGCCGACGAGTACCGCAATGCCTGTCACGAGGCAGCCGCCCGCACGGAGGGTTCGCCCGAGGCCGGCTTGACGGCGATGGTCGAGCTCGACTTCCAGCGCGGGATTTGCGAGCGGAACAAGCTCGCGGTGTGGTTTGCATTCTGGGGCGAGCGGAAGTTCCGCCCGACCTACCGCCGCATCTGCTCCGAGCGGGACCGGTCCTACGACGACATGGTGCGCGTACTGTGTGCGCAGCTCTGCGAGCACGGCGGGTATCCGGAGGTCGACCCGGCCCTCGTCGCCGACGGTCTTTCGGCCCTGACCGATGGTCTGTGGCTCGACCTGCTGGTGCGTCCGGAATCGATGACCCGGGACCTGGCGCGGCGGATCAGCTTGACCTACCTGGCCGACGCGTTTCCCAGGCATTTCCAGCGGCCCGCGGCGACCGGGCGGAGGTAGACGGCCTTGCGGATTCCACTCGACCAGGCGGCGGAGTCGTGGCGCGCGCGTGCGGCGCGGTTCGCCACCGAGGAACTGATTCCCTGGGAAGTGGAGGCGGAGCTCAACGAGGGCCGCCTGCCACCGGAGGTCAAGGCCCGCCACAAGCGGCTTGCGATCGAGCACGGCTTCAGCGCCATGGACGTCCCGGTCGACTACGGCGGGCGCAACGCGCGCGTCGTGGAGCAGGTCGCCGTCTGGGAACAGCTCGGTCGGGTCACCAATGCACTCTGCTGGTGTTTCTCCGAGCCCCATCGCTGGATGTTCGAGGCCTGCACTGACGAACAGCTGCAGCGCTTTGTCCTGCCGCTCATGAGCGGCAAGCGCAAGGAATGCTATGCGATCACGGAGAGCGGGTCGGGCTCCGACGTGGCAATCGAAACCACCGCCCGGCGCGCGCCGGACGGTTACCGGATCTCGGGCGAGAAGTGGTACGTCACGAGCGCGAACCACGCGGACTTCTTCATTCTCCAGGCACGGCTCGCCGACGGGCCCCACGCCGGCTCGCACGCGCTCTTCTTCATCGATGGCGACCAGCCCGGCATCGAGCTGGTTCGCACACCGGTCTTCAGCCACACCTTCAGCGATCATCATCCGATCTATCGCTTCAACGACGTCCTGGTGCCCGAGTCGCAGCGGCTCGGGACCGAGGGCGACGGCATGCAGTACTCGCACAGCTGGTTCCGCCGTGAGCGGCTGATGATCGCGGCGCGCTGCTGCGGAGCGGCCAGCCGACTCATCGAGGAGGCCACCGCGTTCGCCTCGACGCGCATGGTAGGGGGCGAACCGCTGTCCGAACGCCAGATGATCCAGGCCATGCTCGCCGACAGCGTCACGGAGTTGTGGGCGGCGCGGCTGATCACCTACGAGGCGGCGCGGGCACACGACGACGGTGAGGACCTGCGCTCGCTGCATGCGCGTTGCTCGGTTGCGAAGCTGTACGCGTCCGAGGCCGCGAACCGGATCGCGGACCGCGTCGTGCAGATCCTCGGCGGCCGTGGCTACATGCGCGAGAATGCCGCAGAGCGATTCTTCCGGGAGCTGCGTGTGGACCGGATCTGGGAAGGCACGAGCGAGATCCAGCGCCTCATCATCGCGCGCGCGCTGCTGAAGCGCGGCCTGGAGGGCATGTAGCCCGTGTTGTGGCTCCGGCCGGTCATCCTCGGCGTTGCGCTCGCGTCGCAGACCGCCGCGGCAGTCGCTGCGCCGGAGGCTAAGGTCCTGAACGTCTTCACCTGGCCCGATTACATCGCGCCCAACACGATCGCCGACTTCGAGGCCGAATACGGCATCAAGGTCAACTACGACACCTACGATTCGACGGAGATGGCGGAAGCCCGGCTGCTCGCGGGCCGGACGGGTTACGACGTCGTGGTGCATGCCGAGCGCTATTCGGCGCGTCTCATCCCGATCGGGATCTACCGGCCGCTCGACCGCCGGAAGCTCACCAACTGGAACAATCTCGACCCCTGGGTGCTCGATGCCCTGCAGGAAAACGACCCCGGCAACCGTTACGGCGTGCCTTACCTCTGGGGCACGACGGGCTTCACGTACAACGTGAAGATGATCCGCGAGCGGATGCCCGACGCGCCGGTCACCAGCGGCGACATGATCTTCGATCCGAAGATCGCGAGCCGGTTCGCCGACTGCGGCATCACGTTTCTCGATGAGCCGACCGACGTGGTGCCAATGGTGATGCTTCACCTGGGGCGCGATCCGAACAGCCTCGATCCAAAGGACCTGCGCGACGCCGAGGCGGTGCTGAAGAGCGTGCGCCCGTATGTCCGCTACTTCAGCTCCGCGAAGATGCTGATCGACCTGCCGAACGAGGAAGTGTGCATCGCGATGAGCTGGTCGGGCGATTATGCCCAGGCGATGTGGCGTGCGAGGCAGGTCGGCCGGCCGGTCGAGCTCGCCTATACGACGCCGCGCGAAGGGACCCTGGCATGGTTCGACCTGTGGTTCATCCCCGCCGATGCCCCCCATCCGGATAACGCACATCTCTTTCTCAACTACCTGTTGCGGCCGGAGGTCATCGCGGCTATCAGCAACGAGACGCGCTATGCGGCGCCGAACCGCAAGGCGCGGCCGTTCCTGCTTCCCGAGGTACGCGACGACCCGGCCGTTTACCCGCCTGACGAAGTCCGTGACACGCTGCGCAAGGGATACCTGCACAGCCCGAAGGAAGAGCGCATGCGATCGAGGCTGTGGTCGCGCGTCAAGACAGGTCTGTGATCC
>DATJKD010000169.1:0-8665 GCA_035491795.1 Steroidobacteraceae bacterium
GTGTTATGGCTTCAGTGCTTCGCGTTGCGTCTGGATCATCTGCTGCAGGATAGCCATCAGCGCGGCGGCCGTCATGCCGAGCATCAGCACGCCGCAGCACGCTTCGAGCGGCCCCAGGAGTTTCCAAGGCTTGCTCATGACGATGTCGCCGTAGCCCAGCGAGGCGAAGTTGACCGCCGAGTGGTATGTGGCCTCGTACAGTTCGTCGAACTCGCCCAACACGACGAACAGCACCCCCCAGAGCGCAATCTGCACGATCGTGCCCAGCATCATCATCAGCATGACGATCAGCAGCGGGCGCAGCCCGAAGACGGCGCCGGATGTACCTTGCGCAGTTACCGACTGCCGAACGAAATAGCGAACGCCCCAGAAAGCGAAGGCCACCTGCACGCCCATGCACAGCAGAATGAGCGGAAGCCCGACCAACAGGTTCCTGATCATCATGTCGCTTTCTCCATTGGTTCGACCTGGGACGCGCCCGACCGCGACCTTGATTCGCGCCAGCGTTCCAGCGCCCAGACCGTGGCCCACGCATACGCGGCCACGGCGACGTAAAGGCTCGTCCGCACGGCGGAGGCCTGCAGGACGCTCTTGCCGTTGGCGCTGTCCTCGATGGCGGGGCCGAGCAGGATCAGCGCCGTGATCAGTGCATTACTCCAGAAGGACGGACGAAAACCGCTGCGCCGCGCTCCGAACATCGCGGAACCACACCACAGGGCGGCCGCCATCAGCCACAGCGCCAGCATCCAGAGATTCGGCAGCAACGACAGCCCGAGCCACACACAGGCTCCCACCAGCGCGCCCATCAAGGTCGATCCGACCAGTTCCTTCCCGGCGGAGCGGGCGGTCGTCTCGCCGGCCTGCTGGCCGAGCGTAACCGTCTTCATGATGGCGGCGAGGTAGAGCGATGGGTTGGTGAGTGCCAGCACGAAAACCGGCATGACGATCGCCGTGCCGCGGAGCGCAATCCAGGCGGCCGCTTCGTGGCTCACGGATCGCGCGGCCGGCTGGTTCCTCACCGGACTCGGCGTATCCGGAAAGAGGGCATAGGAGGGACTCTTGACCAGGCCTCCTGTCAGGACGCCGACGGCGATGGTCACGCTCAACCATCCGACGACGGCCTGGTCGGCCACCCCGGCCACCGGGATCAGGGCGAACGCCATCACAAGCACCATCGTCACGGGATTGCCGGTACGCAGCCCCTTGTAGAAGACGGCATAGAGGATGATCGCGGTCATGAGCAGGCCGGTCAGCCGGTAGTTCTCGAGTATCGGCACCATCAGCACGCCGAGCGTCAGCAGCGCAGCCAGCAACGCAGCGGTCACGGCGCCTTTGGCGAGTGGCATCGGAGGCCCGGGCTTGCTGAGCACGATCACTGACATCACGCAGACGGCGAACGGCATCGGCAGCGCGAATCCGTACGCCACGAGCACGGAGACGCCGAGACCGATGGTCAGGCGGAGCACAGCCTTGTCCGCGGGTGCCACGGCGGGTGCTCAGTAAAGGTAGGACAGCCAGCTCATGACCCGGATGTAGATCCGACCGAACAGGTTCATCACCGGATGGTCGCCCGTGTAGACCAGCACTTCGGCCTGTCCGCCAACGCGGACGCCGCGGAGCCGCTCCCGGTCCGCCTGGTCGAATTCCACGGCTACGGGTATCCGCTGCGCCTGCCGCAGCCAGTCGCGGTTGTTCTCGACCGTCGGCAGGGTCCCCGGCGGCGCTGACTGCCCGGTGCCGACGCCGCCGCCGACGCTGCGGATCCGCCCCTTGAGTACCCGCCCGGGCATCACGTCGAGCACGATCGCCGTTTGGTCGCCGGGGTCGATGTGGCCCAGGTTGTTCTCGGTCATGTCGGCACTGATCCACACGTCGTGGATCGCGATCAGCGTCATCACCGGCGCGCCGGCCTGCGCGAAGTTGCCGACGTCCGCGCGCAGGTCGGTGACGGCGCCTCGTGCCGGTGCGCGCACCTTGGTGTTTGCCAGGTCGAGCTCGGCCTTCTCTACCGCTGTGCGGGCGCTGCGCAACTGCGCGTTGCTGTCGCCGCTGTCGCCGGCTGCTTCCTCGGCCTTGCGCAGATCGGCCTCCGCGCGTGAGACCTTGCTGCGCGCTTCCTCGCGTGTGGACTGGGCAATCTCGAGACGACGCACGGAAATGGCACCTGGGTCCTCCTCGTGCAGCCCTTCCTGGCGGCTCGCATCCTTCTCCGCCATCACGAAGTTCGTCTTGGCCGTCTGGAGTGATGCGCGCGCGGCCTCCACGCCAGCGGTCGCCGCGTTGACCGACCGCCGCACCGACTCGTAATCGGACCGGGCGCGCTGCAGCGCGATCTCGTATTGCTCCGGATCGATGTCGAAAAGCGGCTGCCCGGGCTCGACGATGTCGTCGTTGCGGATGTGCACTTCCGTCACCTTGCCCGAGACCTCGGCCGCTACTGAAACGACGAAGGCCTGTACGCGTGCCTGCGAGGTGTACGGCGTGAGCCGGTCGCCGACGAAGTAGAGCACCAGGCTCACGATGATCAGTGCAGCGATGACGCAGGCTCCGATCCGGGTACCGCGGCCGGCGTCGGGAGCGGCTTCCGTGGGCACGTCGGCCTTGGCGTTCGCACTGCTTGTCTGCGCTTCCGGCTCCTGGCTCATGGCGGGTCCTAGGGCTTCGGTGGCGGGAATGCTTCGGCCGCCGGCGGCAGCGGTGCGGTCAACAGGTCGTCCTTCCAGTTGCTGCGCTCCGACATGGTCGCGCGTGTGGCCTCGTCGAGCACGGCGCGACTGCGGCCGGCTTGCCATCCCCCGCCCATCGCCTTGTAGAGCGAGACGAGGCTCTGCGTCACGCCACCTCGGGTGGCCACGAGGCGATCCTGCTGGGCGAACAGGGTGCGCTGCGAATCGAGCACCCGTTCGAAGTCGACGAGCCCTTCCTGGTACTGGATCGTCGCGATGTCGAGCGAGCGCTTCGCGGCCTGCACGGCCTGCTCGAGCAGGTCGACCTGGGTTCGACCCTTGGCAAACGATACCGCCGCATCGTCCAGTTCGCGCGCGGCCCGCAGCACGGTGTCCTGGTACACCTCGTAGAGCTGCTGGAAGCGGGCATCCTGGACGAGCACCTGGTTCTTCAGGCGGCCGTAATCGAACACGTTCCAGGCGAACGCCGGCCCTGCGGCCCAGTTGAGCGTACTCGCCGAGCCGGCCTGCGACGTGTCCGAGATTCCGACCGTACCGACCAGCGCGATCGAGGGGTACAGCTCCGCCTCGCTGACGCCGATCAGCGCGGATTGCGCGGCGAGCTGCATTTCCGCGGTGCGGACGTCCGGTCGGCGGCGGAGCAGATCCGCTGGCATTTCGACGATGACCTCGAGTCCCGCCTCGGGAATATGCTCGTAACCGGTTGCCATCTCCGGCAACGGTCCCGGTGGCCGACCCAACAGGGTGCTCAGCGCGTTCTGCGCCTGCCGGAGCGCGCTCTCCAGGTCCGGTATGGTCGCGAGCGTGCCGAGGTACAGCGATTTCGCCTGCTGCACGTCCAGCTCCGACTCGTTGCCGCTCTTGAACAGCCGCTCGGTGATCTCGAGACTGCGCTGCTGCAGGGCGGCGTTCTCGTGTGCGATGCGCAGCCGCTGCTCGAAGGTGCGGATGGTCGCGTAGAAGCTCGCGGCTTGCGCCGCCACCAGCACCTGCACATCATCGTACTGGGCGACGCTCGCGAAGTAGGCCGCATCCGACGCTTCGATCCCACGCCGGAACTTGCCCCAGAAATCCATCTCCCAGGCGATATCGAACGCCGCGCCGTAACTGTTGTACGACTGGCTCGGGACGTCAGACGCGTCCTGCCCGACCCGGAACGCCTGGCCGCTCAGCTGCTGGAGCTGGGGATACAGCGCACTCCCGGCAATGCCGAGTTGCGCACGTGCCTCCATGATCCGCGAGCCGGCCACGCGCACGCTCGGGTTCGAACGCTGCGCCTCGGCCACCACCGCATCGAGCGCCGGGTCGTCGAAGACCAGCCACCACGTGTCGTGCGGCACCTCCGCGGCCGGCGGCGCAAGCGCCTCAGCCAGCTCGGGTGATACGGGCCAGTTCTCGAGCCACGGCACATCCGGGCGCTGAAAATCCGGTCCCACCGCCGTGCAACCGCCTGTCAGCAACGCGGCGAGGGTCGCAGCCAGACGCGCCGGCCGGAGGTTCACCGCCACTGCGGACATCGTTCACTCGGCAGGCTGGGGCTCGCCCTGTGGCTGGCCGCGGTACACCCAGGCCATGAAGATCTGGTAGCCCAGCGCCAGCAGGACGGCGCCAACGAACAACCCGAGAATGCCGCCCGCCGCCATACCGCCCAGCGCCCCGAGCAGGATCACCGGCATCGGCGCATCGACGCCGCGACCGAGCATCAACGGTTTCAGGAAGTTGTCCGCGATGCCCGCCAGGAACAACACCACGGTATAGATGATGGCTGCGACGTTGCCATAGTCGCCGCTCATCCAGATGTAAACGATCACGGGTAGGGTGACCAGTACGGCCGGGATCTGTGCGATCCCCAGCACCAGCACGACCCCTGCCAGCAGCCCGGCGAGCGGAACTCCGGCGACCAGCATCGTCACCCCGGCCGCAATGGCCTGGATCGCGGCCACGCCGATGACGCCCTGCGCGACCGCGCGGATGGTTGCGGTCGACAGCTTGACGAAGCTGGGGCCGCGCTCCGGGCTGATGATGCGCGCGAAGATCGCCTGGCTGGCGCCTGCGCCTTCCGCGCCGAATGCCATGATGATGCCGGCAATCAGGAAGGATGCGAGGAACAAGAGGATCCCGCCGCCGATGCCGGCTACGAAACCGAGCGCGGTTCTTGCAAGCTCGCCGATCTTCGGCTGCATGCTCTGCACCAGCGCCGGCAGGTCGGCATGCGCCTTCGACCAGGCCGCGTGGATCCTCTCCCCGACCACCGGCCAGTCCTCGACACCCGGACGCGGCGCGGGGATCTGCAGCGTGTTGTCCCGGACACCGTGCACGAACTGCTGCAGCGAGTCGGCGAGCGATCCCATGAGCACTGCGGTCGGCGCCACGATCAGCGCCGCGCCGGCGAGCGCGATCACGGTCGCCGCCAGCCCCTGCTTGCCGCCGAGCCTGCGAGCCAGCCGCTGGTGAAGCGGATAAATGGCGACGGCCAGGATCAGGGCCCACACCATCAACGTCAGGAATGGCGCAAAGACCTTGTAGCACAGCATCGCCAGTACGAGTATCAAGCCCGCACGGATCAGCACGTCGAGGAGCAGCGACGCTTGTCGTTGCTCGACCGGGTCAGGTTGCAGGGGCGCGTTCATCGTCGCTTCTCCTTATGCGCTGACCGAGCTTTCTACGCCCATGCAACAGGGACGTAAACTGTGGTTACCTCATGGTCAGTGATATCTGACCGCCGCCGGCCGCGCGTTCCGCGTGTGGGTGTGGGGGACAGAGCCCGGAGAATTCGTCAACTACGTTGACGATTTTTTGCCGCCCGTATGGGCGCGGTGGCCGAACAGATCGGACTACACGGTCGCATCGAGTGCGCTGATCAGCCGAGAGATCTCCTCTGCGGACGTGTAATGCACGAAGGATGCCCGCAGGACGCCATCGCTGGTGTCGATGTTCAGCGCCTTCACGAGTCGATAGGCGTAGAAGTGCCCCACGCCTACGCCTAAGTCGAATTCCGCGAGCCTGCCGGCGAGGTCCGTGGAGCGATGGTTGTCGACCGTGAACGCCACCGTTGGCGCGCGCTCGGCGGCGCGGTCCTTGCCAATCATGTGGATCCCGGGATGCTTCGACAGGAAGTCGAGTAGCGGCTGCAGCAAGGCGCTTTCGTGATCGCGGAACAGCGTCCGGACCGCGCGGGCGCGTGCCGGAGTGGGCTCGTCACCGAACCCGTGCCGGCCCGCGACGGCCTCCAGGTAGTCCATCACGCCGTTGACCGCTGCCACCTGGGCGTGATCGGCCCCCGCCGCCGTAAACCGCTGTTCCGCCCGCGCGATGTTGAAGAAGTGCCCCTGGTGCGGTAACTCGTCCGCGAAGTCGCGCCGCACGTACATCACGCCGAGGTGCGGCCCGTACACCTTGTACAGCGAGAAGAGATAGATATCCGCGCCGAGCGCCTCGATGTCCGGCAGTCCGTGCGGACAGAAGGACACCCCGTCGACGATCGCGCGAGCGCCGGCACGGTGCACAAGCTCGGTCCACTCGCGCACGCGGTTGATGCTGGCGACGACGTTGGAGCAATGCGTGAAGGCGACCGCCCGGGTGCGTGGGCCTAGCAGCGCCTCGAGATCCGCGGTGCGGAGTTCCCCGGTGGCCGGCTCAACTTTCCACTCGCGGACCACGACGCCCGCGCTCGCCAGGCGGGCCCACACCCCGATATTGGCCTCGTGATCCTGGTTGGTGACGATCACCTCGTCGCCCGGCTTGAGCTGCTCGCGCAGGGCCTGCGCAACGACATAGGTGTTCTGCGACGTCGAAGGTCCGAAATGCAGTTCGTCGGCAGCGACGTTGAGCCACGCAGCCATGCGTTCCTTCGCGGCGTCCATCTGCTCGCCGGCCAATCGGGAGGCGGGATAGTCGTTGTACGGCTGGACCTTGGTCTGCCGGTAATAGCGCTCGAGCCATTCGATGGTCTGCCGACACGCATAGGAGCCGCCGGCGTTGTCGAAGTGCGCGAAACCCTGCAAGGCGCCTTCCGCGAAGGCCGGAAACTGCCCGCGAATAAAATTGAGGTCGAGGACTGTCATTCCATCTTCCAGTTCAGCCCACCTGACCGGCCCGGTCGGCGCCCTGGAAGGCGAGCATCCAGCCCGGGTACTCCGCGGGCAGCTCCGACACCTTGTCCAGTGCGGCCAGCTCCTCGACACTGAGCCGGATGCTCGTCGCGGCGAGGTTGTCTTTCAGTTGCGAGGGATTCTTCGCGCCGATCAGCACGCTGGTCACCCAGGGCTTGTGCAGCAGCCAGGCCAGTGCCACGCCCGCAATCGTCGCCTCGTGCGCCTGCGCGATCGGCTTCATCGTGTCAATGCAGTTGAAGGCGCGCTCGAGGTTCACGGGTGGAAAATCGAATTTGGCGCGCCTGGAATCCTCTGGCTTGGCGCTGTCGCGCGCGTACTTTCCGCTCAGGAATCCACCGGCCAGCGGGCTCCACGGCAGGATCGCCAGTTGCTGATCCTGTGCGAGAGGCACGATCTCGCGCTCCAGATCGCGGCCAGCGATCGAGTAATACATCTGCAGCGACTCGAAGCGATGCAGATTCATCTTGTCCGAGATCCAGAGAGATTTCGTGATGCTCCACGCCGGCACATTGCACAAGCCGATATAGCGTGCCTTGCCGGCCTTCACGACATCGTCCAGCGCGCGCAAGGTCTCATCCAGCGGCGTAAGGGGGTCCGCACTGTGGATCTGATACAGGTCGATATGATCCAGGCCCAGTCGCTGCAGGCTTGCGTCCACCGCATCTAAGATGTGTTTGCGGGAAAGTCCATTCACGTTGCGCGCCTTCGCGCGACGCTCGATCTCCGACTTCTGCGCGGGGCTCATGTCCTGCGGCGCGGGCGGCGTCACGCGACCGAACACCTTCGTCGCCACGACGATTTCATCGCGGGGCAGACCGAGGTTGCGGATCGACTGACCGAAGGTACTCTCCGACATCCCGCCCGCGTATACGTCGGCCGTGTCGAAAAACGTCACGCCGGCGTCGAACGAGTCCTTGACCAGCGCGTCGGCGTCCTTCTGGCCCAGCCCACCGATCGACTGCCATATGCCGCCGTTGTCGCCGAATGTCATCGTGCCGAGGCAAACCTCCGACACCAGCAGACCAGTCCGGCCAAGTTTCTTGTATCGCATCGTTCTGCTCCTTGAACCTGGAGTCCTTCCCGGCTTCAGTCCTTGCCATATGCCGCGTTGAAGGCGGCGATCAGCTCGGCGCGATCGGTAGGCCCCAGCCCGGTGGCGTAAACGCCTTCGGGAATGTGAGCCGACGGCGCGGCGCGCGAGGTCCAGATGTGCGCCGCCGGCACCACCCAGGACGGATCGTCGAGGGTACCGGCGGCAACGAATACGTACTGCGGCGCATTGAGCGGCTCGTGCCAGACGCGCGTCCCGCAGCTCGCGCAGCGCACGTAATCGGCCTCGCGGCCGCTGTCGGCGCGCTTGCGATAGCGGGCCAGCTCGCCGTGCTCATGACGAAACGCCGCGCGGTCGGCGTAGATCGTCAGGAGATTCGTCGCGCCCGTGAGCTTCTGGCAGTCAAGGCAATGACATGCGACGGTTGCGAGCGGCGCGGCGTCGTACGAATAGCGCACGGCACCACACAGGCAGCCGCCCCGAAACGGCGGCGCAGGAATCGGCGGGCGATAGATCATTCCGACCCCGTGTAGCTAACCAAGGCCTTACCGAGCATGTCAGCGCGCGACGGTTGCTGCAATCGCCCCGAAGTCGATCGAGTCAAGCAACGAGTCGAGCCTGGCGGGATCGGCCTGCACCGTGACCGCCACGGCATGCGCGGCCGATGACGAGCTGGTCCCTCGACCCGTACGATCCTTGCGCAGGTCATGGTTGTTGTCCTTGTTCTTGAGTCGTTCAGAGCCTACTCGCCGGCTTTCGCGAATGCCATCAACCGTTAGACTTCCTTTATGAAGAAAGAGACCGAACGCCCC